>SAAR01000145.1 GCA_009916335.1 Erysipelotrichia bacterium
GTGCATGGCCAGTAATAGCATATACAGCATTATTTGACCCTAATCATACAGGGCTTTTTACTGGTGCTAACTCAGGTTTAGGAGAGTCATTTGCCTGGGTTATAAAAAATGTACCGATTTCAGAAAGCATCTATCAGTTTTTAAAATTTGCTGAAAAGTGGCATCCATTTTTCAAAATTGTTTTAATGGTTTTAGTACCAGGTTCTCTGATTGTGGCAATAAGATTGATTGTATTCAAAAATATTAGAGTCCTATCAGTTTTATTTAGCTTCATACCAATTTGGTCACTTTATCAACTGATCCAGATTAATCACTATAAACTTGATACAATTTGGTTCATAGTTGTCATGGTCTTTGGAAGTGCTATTGCAATTGGTCTTAGAACTTTAGTCTATGGTTGGTTCAAAAAATATTAAATCGACTCAAATATAAGATAAAAAACACAAATTCATTGTTTGTGTTTTTTTATAATTAGAAAGAAGGAGACATGTCAAATCAACAAAGTGATTTTAAATGTGAAATTGTTGAACGTCTTGGTGTCCTATCAACTGACACAAAAGGTTGGAGAAAAGAAATTAATTTAATTTCTTACAACGATAAAGAGCCAATGATTGACATCAGGACATGGAGTCCTGAAGGTAGAATGGGTAAAGGGGTAACACTTAATGAAACAGCGTTTGCCCAGTTAGTCAAAATTGTAAAAGAAAAATTCTAAAAAATAGGAGAATATAAATATGGCAACAGTAATTAGTGTTTTGAATATGGTAAAAATTGCATGTATCGTAGGTGGTCTAGCCATTTCAGCCTTTGGTATCTACAACCTTGCTATTCATTGGGAAGATGGTGGCTCACAGCGCACAAAAGCATTTGGCTCAATTGTTATGGGTGGCTTATTAGCAGGTGGTGTTGGCGGAATTTTTACGGCAATTGTGGCACAGTTAAATAGTTTGCCACAATAGGAGTAGGAGATGTAAATGAATTTTAGCACAGATAAACTAGATTTATTACAGAAGGGCATGAAAGGCTATAATCCTGATGTCTATAATCTTGTTGGAGAAGTTTCGAGTGCTGTTTCACAAGTTGCCTTGATACTGTTGGGCATCTTTTTTGTTTTGAATTTATTTCAAATGATAGAAAAAGCACACAAAAATGGGGGTGTAGTAGAACCCTCAGTTGTGATGTCTGAAGTTCTGAAGTACATGATTGCTTTTCTGATGATCATGTATTCTAAAGAAATATTAGATACTATTCTATTCTTTTCAGTTAGAATAGTTAAAATAATAGCTCATTTTCTTGACTCAGGTGTCAAACTTGAAGAATGGAAAGGCGGGAAAGGCATCTTAGGCAATGTATTCAATTTACTCTACATGATTGCTTCGTGGGTTGGAGACATAGTGAGCCAACTGGTCATTATGCTTAGATTTGCCCAGATGTATCTATTAAAAGCCATTGCACCCATTATGGTGGCTTTCTTTATGCAAGACGGATTACGATCAATCGCTGTCAATTTCTTAAAAACTTTTGCAGGTTATGCTCTGCAAGGTTTTTTGTTAGTCGTGATTATGATTGTCTTTCCTAAATTAATTACATCAAATATTTTTATCCTATCTGATTTAGGAAATAAGTTTGATAAATTTAAAGCCCCAATGATTGTTATAGTCCAAATGGTTTTATATATCTTAACGATTTATGGATCACAAAGACTTGCTAAATCACTTATGAACGCAAACGGATAGGAGAAATATGGATAGTGAGTTATATGAAATCGGGAGTGATTTTATCCCCGATATAAATAATTACGAGAATGTATCGAGTTTCACACCACGTATGTGGTTTTTTATTTTTTCACTGGTTTTGTCAGTCGCTGTAAAAGTTGGTTTGAGTTTTTATCTCAAAGTTTCAGAAGATATAACATCAATTTTGATGGCATTACTAATTGTGCCAGGTGTTTTTATCGGGTTTAAATTTGATAAGAAAGTGATGACTTGGATTAGATTTAGAATGACGATACAAGAACGCATCTACGATTATGGAGAAAGTGAGTATGATATAAATGATTTTTAAAAAGAAAAAAGCAAAAAAAATCAAGGATTTGCAGTTAACTGATGCTGAGAAGCGCCGTGTGGAGCGTTTAAATCGAGAATATAAACCTACTACACAGAACACGTTGCGCTACGCAACGCTATATGAAAATGAGGCATCACTATTTGAAACAGGATTGATGCACGTGGCCAAAAACATTTACTCTCAGTCAATCAGCCTTCAAGACATTAATTATATGTCTGCTCAGATTGAAGATCAGTTAAAAGTTGTCAAGCGACTTGAACAAGGTGTTAGTGCGCTTCATGAAGATAATCAATTCCATCTGTTAATCCATAATAAACCAGTTGGAACAGATAGAATGGAAAACGCACTACTACCTGTTACTTCAGATATGACAGAAATTGCTAGAGAGATTGCTCTTGAATACAATGATATGATCGTATCAAGAAATCAAACTAAGATAGGGTTTGAAGTCAATAAATACGTGACAATTACAACGCAGGCAGATGACCCAGTTCAAGCTCAAAAGCAACTGACTGATACGTTAAATAGCTATTCTCGGTCTTTACGGCAAGCCAAAGTTAAATCTACAAAAATGGACGGTTCACAACGCATGCAGGCCTTATCAGAAGTTCTGAGACCGGAGTCATTTGCTAACTATAGCTTGAAAGATTTACAGATGACTGGCAAAACGACTAAGGATTTTGTCGCACCTAGGAACATCAACTTTGAAAAGAAATACTTTGAAATTGATGATAAATTTGGAGCCGTCTACACGCTTAGAGACTATCCAACGCATCTAGGAGACCATCTATTTAAGGACTTACTAGATGTTGGTAGTGAAATGTATATTACATTACTGGCTAATCCTTTTGGGACTGATGAAGTCTTGAAAAAAATCCGCAGTAAACGTGGCACAATTGAGACGGACGAGATCAAGCAAATCCGTCAAGGCAATAAAGATTTCCTACCAACTGAGTTATCTGTTTCTAAAAAAACCGCTGAAGGTAAAAGTGCTGCGGACGATTGGGAAAGAGAAGTTACCAAATCAGACCAAAAAATCTTTTCAGCAGGTATCTACATTCTGTTCATTGCTGACAGTTTAGACGAGTTAGAATTAGTTGCCAAAAAAGCAAAGTCAGCCGTCTCTAAAAACAGACTGACACTTGAAGTTTTATACTCACACCAGGAAGAAGGGCTAAATACGATTTTGCCAATTGGTGTTAATTTTCTTGGCAATGACCAACAATTTGTAAGAAATTTTACCGCAAGAAATGTTGCTACCCAGGTGCCGTTCACTAACGTTGACTTACAAAGTAGTAGTCTTAATGCTCGTTATTATGGTCAAAATCAAGAAACCAACAACATGATTACAGTAGATCGTCAGACTGATGTCAATGCACCTACTGGAATGGCTCTAGGTACAACAGGTTCAGGTAAGTCCTTCTCAATTAAGTCAAATGAGATTATTCCAACACGACTAAAATTTCCAAATGACAAGATTGTAATTGTTGACCCTGAAGGCGAGTATGTTGATATTTGTCGCAAGTTTAACGGTCAAGTTATTGATGTCCACCCTGGTGCAAGTACGAAGCTCAATATTATGGATAAAGTGGACGACTCGCTATTGACTGACGTTGGCGATAAAGATTATATTGACCCAATCTCTCAAAAGGCCAGCTTGTTGACGGGTGTGTTTTCAAGGATTTTGGGGGACGTTGACAGCATTGAGTTTGCATTGATTGATCGTGTGACTCATTTGGTTTATGAAAAATTTAGTGATCCAACACTAGTGGACTGGTCTAATCTGATGAAAGAGCAAGTAGAGCCAGAAGCTCAAACGCTTGCTACTAAATTAGAGCCTTTCATTTCAGGAAGTAAAAACATCTTTTCTGAACATAGCAACGTTGATATGTCCAATAATTTCATTGTTTTCAACCTCAAAGGCATTGGAAGTGATGCTGTTTTAAAGTCTTTTGCTATGCTAGTCATTCAAGATTTCATGTGGAACATGATTGTAGAAGGTAAAAAGAAGCAGACCACTTGGTTCTATTATGATGAAATTCAAATTCACTTTGAGAATGACTATACAGCAAGCTATTTCTCAAATACATGGGCTAGAATACGGAAATATGGTGCTAACCCTCTTGGTATCACACAGTTACCAATGACGGTTTTAAGCAACAAGTACGGCTATGCAATGTTCAAGAATACTGAATTTTTCATCTTGCTAAAAATTGAAAGTGATGATTTACAGCAAATTTCAGATGCACTTGGTATTTCTGAGTCACTTGGGGAGTATTGTGCTGATCCAACTGACAGAGGTACAGGTCTGATTGTAGCAGGTAAAACAATTGTTCCTTTTGAAAATCCAATTTCAAAAAATACAAGACTGTATGAATTGTGTCAAACTGATCCAAGTTAGTAATAATCGCTTGTAAAAATAAAAAGAAAGGAGTGTTATGCCTAATCGTACAACAAAGATTAAACGTGTGACTGTTAGAGCAGGCAAGAACTTCTTGGCCACTCAAAAAGCTGTACGAGTTCGTAAAGACGATCTTGGCTATGTGTCAAGACGTAATGATAGACTTGACAGCAAAAGAACCTTTAAAGTTGATAAAAAAGGGTATCAAGAAGCTAAAAAGAATTTTCATGACGTTTTAAATGCTTCATCTTCGTCTAGTCTTGATATTGCTTTAGCTAAAAATAATCTAGTCCATGCAAAAAGGAGAAAGATTGTTTCTAAAAAGATAAAGAAAACGGCTGTAAAACTAGACGGTGGAACAGTTAAATCTAGGACTGCTAAGAGTCTGAAGCGCTCTGCTCATATGAAAGCTAGATCATTGCTTGAAACAGGGTTTAAGGAAGATGAAACTCTTTCAGATGCCGTCAAAGCCCGTCAGGCCTTTAGAAAATTTGACTATACCAAATATCGACTCAATGTTAATGCTAGGAGAGCCAGAAAAGTAGGGAGTTTCTCAGGCCGTTTAGCCTATAGTCTCAGTACCAGGACACTAAATCTAGTTAATGGTAGAGGTTTTGTCAGAACACCAGACGAGTATTCTAAAGCAAAGCAATTGGCCAACAGGTTAAGACTCAGTAAAATGCGTCTGAAGAAATCAAAAACAGGTCGTGCTTTTGGCTATACTTCTAAATTCATGAGGTTTTTGCTATCGCCTGCAATGAAATTTTTTGCTAATCCGTTATCAGTTTTTGGTATTGTGGGCGGATTGGTTTTTTTGTTCATGATTTCTGTCGTGATGTCTATTTTTAGTCTAACGACGACTTATCAATCGGAATTTGATTTAAGTGATAGTTGGAAATTGATGACACTTTATGATCGAGAACGGTCAGATGACAAAGTTGATTACTGGACTAATCTTGATGATGTAACACTATTTTTGAACGAGAAAAATGAAGATTATTCTCTGTGGGATAAAACGTATTATAAAGTGAACCATGATGATTTACTGACTAAAACTGGTCGTTACTCTGACTATATGAGTGTTTTGTGGGACAAGTTAAATGATGATACCAATGACATCAAGACAATGAAAGATGTTTATAGTAATAAAAAAAACTTGGACAATTTTGCATTTGACTCTGATGAACTAGATGAATTCAATGAAAAATTGGAAAATATCTCAGAAGAAGGCACTTACCCTGATTTGTTAGAGCTTGATAACCCGCTATACTCACAAAGTGATGTAAAATTTGACAATCCTTTGGAGATAGTGAAACGCTATGGCGCTGATACCAAAGATAGTTTTTTCAATGGTATGACGATACAGGCTAATGTAGGGCAAACTGTTTTGGCTTCACTTGATGGGACGGTCGAACTTGATAGAAATGGGACAACAGTTCGCATCTTTAAGGATAAAGACACTTATCTGTCCTACGTCAATATCAATGGTATACGAGTTAAAAATGGGCAAAAAATAGCTTCTGGGGATATTATTGGTACATTGTCAAAACAGAACTTGACAATCTATTACCGAAAAGTTAGAGATAAAGAAGATGATAAAAAGCCAGCGTTTTTAGTCAATAGTACGCTTAAAAAATTGAATACTGATGCAGGGTGGAGTTATGTTAATCCAGGCTTTTATTTTTCAAAAGTGCATTACTTACAAACAACAAGTGTCATGAGTGATTTATCTGGGGATATTGCGACTAAAGCTCGACAATTAAAACCAATCATTCTTAAATATTTCCCCCAAGCAACTGATAAAGGTATCGCAGGCGCATTAGGAAATTGGGCTGTAGAGTCAAATATTAATCCTAAGCGTGCTGAAGGCGACTATCTGTCTCCACCAATTGGAGCTAGCGCTTCAAGTTGGGACGATTTAACATGGCTGTCAATGAGTGGACCACAAATATATGATGGTAGATTTCCTAATATTCTTCATAGAGGCCTTGGTTTAGGTCAATGGACAGATACGTCTGACGGAGCTGTCAGACATACGGCACTTTTGAATTTTGCAAATTCAAAAAATAAAAAGTGGTATGATTTGGAACTTCAAATTGATTTCATGTTCAATGGAGATAGTCCAGGCTATCAGACAATTGCTAAATCAATTCTATCAAGCTCAGACAGCCCCTCAACGCTCGCTCAACGGTTTTTAATAAACTGGGAAGGAAATCCAGGGGACAAGTTAAAAGAGCGACAAAACGCATCAGAGCAGGTCTACAAAGCACTAACGACATCTTCAGCTACTTCAGGAAGTACTGACACCATACCCCAGGGATATGAGGATAAGGTTTCGCCAAAGCCGACTGATCAGGTTGCTTTAGGTAATAGTTATCCATTTGGCCAATGTACCTGGGGTGCTTACAACAGACTTGCTGAACTTGGCAAAAACAAGGTAAGTTCTTTTGAAGGTAATGGCGGTTTTTGGTGGCAAACAGCTCAAAACAGAGGGTTGCCAGTTCACAGAGGAAATCCAAAAGCACATGAAGCTATAAGTTTTCCTCCTGGAGCAGTTGGTTCAGACAAAACTTATGGTCACGTTGGTGTGGTCGAAGTCGTCAATCCAGATGGTAGTATTTTGGTCTCTGAAACAAATGCAGGCGGTGGTCTTAACGGTAAACGCACTTGGCGGATAATCTCTGCGACTGACGTTCTACAATGTTACTATATTGATTATAGTTAGAAATTAATGGAGAATTTACATGAAAATGGTTGATAAAAAGAAACTTAGGGGGATCATTGCAATCATTGCAATGATTGCTGTAGGGCTAAGCGGTGTTATTGGTTATGCAATTGGCAATAACAGGAACACTAAGACGACAGATAAGGTTGTTCTAAAAACCCAAAATAAAAAAATTGAACCTGATAAAAAAACAGAAACTAAAAAGCTCTCAGTTGAAGAAATTAAGAGCTTTTTAGTTGCATACTACACCAAAAAGGATTTAGAAGAAAATCGTAATAGATATAAGCCCTTTTTGACTGAAAGCATGTATAACGGGGTCGTAGCACAAGAAAATGAACCTGTAGCACAAACTTATAAAGGCTATGTGATCAATCAAAAATTTAGAGATGCGGATATTTACATTAATCCTGATAAAAATACTGTCCTTGTAAATGTTAACTACAGCTATACAGCAGTTGCGGACAAGTCCAAGCCAAAAGAGACAGCTCTCGACAATCAGCCCGCATCTGCGAGTCTTAAATTAACTTATCAATATATTAATCACAAGTATTTGATTAATAATATTGAACTTGCCAATTTCTCTACTGCATCAACAAGTAGTGATAATACAGGCTATGACGTGTCTGGCCAAAAAAGCCCTTATGACAGCGTTACTAATACCATTCAATCGTCAACTCAAACTAGCACGAGTCAAGCAGATACAAGTGAGGAGAAATAATCATGTCATCTAAAAAAGTAGATAGTTTAGAAAACAAAATTTCAAAACTTGAAATTGATGTAGAAAAGTCGACTGCTGCCTTAAAATTGGCAAAGGAAAAATTAGATACAACAAAAAAAGAGTTAGCTACAGCAAAATCTGATTATATATCAGAGCTTATGGCTTTGCATGGTGCTGAACCAAGTGACCTGCGTGAAATTTTAGATAGTTTCTATCGTTCTGAACCCACAAAGAAAAACGAGGTAGAAGATAATGTATAAATTTAAAGACAATATCAACTTTAAAGATCCAGGCAATGTGCAATCTATTGATGATCTCGTATCATTTATAGAACAGCATAATGATCGATGCAAAAAAAATGATGAACATGCTTATGTTACGATTTCTGAAGTATCCGAAAATGGCGAAATCCTTGAAATGTACAGTGCTGGGCATCAATTGATTAATGACTCGACAGAAGAAGTAACTGCTGTGATGACGGATTATATTAAACAGAATAGACATCTGAAACCTAGTTTTTTCACAATGCCTTGGGCGTGTAATAAAGATATGCACGCCTTAATCGAGGATATTTTGCATTTTGATAATGAAAAATATAAAAAAATGGTGA
>SAAR01000718.1 GCA_009916335.1 Erysipelotrichia bacterium
TGGTAATCAGCATCAATGTAGTCAGTAAAAAGATGAAAATGGATATTTAAATCTTTATTTATCTCAATATCTCTGGCAGGGCTATCATCCACATCAGTAATTACCGCTGCAACATATTCTCCAAGATCAATCTGCGTGAGTTCAAAAAGTGAACCTTTGCACATCACATCCGCATCAATGTACAAAAGTGAATCAATTTTCTCACCAAGATATTCAAAGGCAATAAATCTGAAGTACATTGCGTGTGACCAAGCGTGGCCACTTGGTAAAACCTTTAACCCATTAGCATCCATAACATAAATTGAGATGTTTGTGGAAAATTGCTCTGCTAATTTAGCAATCCGCTGCTGGTAATCAGCATCAATGTAGTCAGTAAAAAGATGAAAATGGATATTTAAATCTTTATTATTCAATAGTACCGATGTCATCGAAATTGCAGCACCAAACATAAAATTTTTGTCCACACCCCAGGCGATATTGAGCTGTGTTTTTTGTTCAGATGGTGCTTGATTAAAATCAAGGATCTTTTTTATAGACTGATGACAATCAAAGTTCATTCGCTACACCTATTTAATTTATTATCAATAAGTTACTATCTTTAATTTCAATGAGCCTTAGAGTTATGTAACTTATTTTTTATATACATAACATGACTTAGCACTGAACGGATATATTTTCGTTGCACTCTTTCATGTCGTGACTTACGTTTATACAACCTGGCTGTGTTTGCGTTTAACAGAGACTTTTCTGCCCATGCAGATTTCTGATATGCTTCAATAAAAAACTTAGCCACCGGGTATTTGGCCCATGAATGCCATGGTTTAGTGACACCGGTATAGTGAATTAATACCGTATCGTCGGTAATGAAATCCTGATAAACCTTATCATTTTTATTTTTGAGTTCTCGATCGACTTCATAAATACAGTTAAAGTCTCTTCTCAGGAAAATAACATTACCGACAAACAAGATGTTCAGCACATCCTGATCAAAATAAAGGAGTTCTTTTTGGCGTTTATCTAAGACAGAAAATGCTTTGGTCAGCAACTGCTGTTCACGCGACACTTCGAGATTGGCAAATATCACGCCAGAGTTAAAGTAACCGTTACTCAATTCAGGAATACCGAGTCTGTTTCCGGATTTAATCCGTACTTCATCGATATCATTGATGACCGCCGCATATTCCCCACGGAAATTAACTTCGGTAAACTCGCGTAGAGAACCTTTGCAAATAATATCGGCATCAAGATACAGTACAGAACTTAATTCTGTGCTTAAATATTCAAATGCAAAATAACGATAGTACATCGCATAAGTCCATGATTTCGTACTCGGTAGTTCACGAAATACCGCGTTATCGAACACAAGGAGAGTCACAGTTGTACTATACATTTGGGTCAGACGTCTTACACTCTCCAGATAATCATCATCTATATAGTCTGTTGCTATATAAAAGTGGATATCAATATCTGGATTACTCACCAATACTGAGGTCATTGAAATGCCAGAGCCAAATAAAAAATTACGGTCGACACCATACGCAACACTTAGTTTTTTACTCTTCTCATGCGTAGAGCTGTCTATGACGTGTTTTTGAATAACTAGCTTC
>SAAR01000146.1 GCA_009916335.1 Erysipelotrichia bacterium
TTGATGTATTCGTCAAGTTCCATATTTGGCCAGAAATTGACAAGCTGGATGTTCTCATTTTTTGAGCCAAGGCGGTCAATGCGTCCAAATCTTTGAATAATTCTAACAGGGTTCCAGTGAATATCATAATTGACAAGATAGTCACAATCTTGAAGATTTTGTCCTTCACTGATGACATCGGTTGCTATCAAAATATCTATCTCTTGGTGCTCTTTGATAGAGGTTTTATCGCGCTCTTTTGAAAGGGGTGAGAAGTTGGTGAGGATGGAGCTTAGGTCTTGATTTTTGGTGGTTAATGTTGTTTTATTGCTTCCACTTCCCGTGACTATGGCACTATGGATACCAAGCTCTTCTTTTGCCCATGAAGCGATATGGTTGTAAAGATACTCTGCTGTATCGGCAAAGGCGGTAAAGACAATGACTTTTTTATTGAGAGCATTGAGAGGGTTGTCTATTTTATGCTTAATGGTCTGTTTGAGTGTTTGTAGCTTTTCATCGCGTAAGGCGTCTATCTCATGAGCAATGCTTAATAGCTCTCTTAATTTGTAGATGTCATTTTCTAAATCTTGCTTCCATTTGATTTGGTCAATATCTCCAATAAGCACTTTGACTTTGTTGCCAATGAGTTGTGAAGCATACTCTTCTGATTCTATATCAACATCCATAATGCTCATATCTTCCACAAAGCCATCACTTTGTTTTTCAAGGAGTGCTATGAGGGTTTCATTGCGGTCGAGTAGCTTTTTAACCGTCAAAGCAAAAGAGTTGATGGAGCTTTCCATACGCTTTAAGAGATTGACACGCATAAGGTGAATCAAACTTTGTTCACGATCTACTTGTTTAAAGACACCGCTTCCTACTTGAATATCGTACTTTTTATCATACTCTTCTCGTTTATGTGGCAAGACGTATTTGAGGGGTGAATAGGCACATAAAGTGAGCTTTCGGATGGTTTTATTGATTTCGATAAGGGGTGGAAAATTGTTCTCTACATCAATGTCAGATTTGATATTGATAGGTTTGTTGCGTTCTGGAAACTTGCCAATAGCGGTAATATCATAATACTTTTCTATGTGTTTTCGGCTTCGTGCAATCGTCACTAAATCAAGCAATTTAAAATAATCAAAGTTCAAAAGGTTCATCAATTTATCGGTGGTTCTGTTTTCTTCATCAAGTTTGAGCCACACATTAAATTTTGATTGGGCTCTTCTTAGGGTGTTTTCTACACTATTAATCCCACTGTCTTGAAATGCTGCATCATTCCCCTCAGTGATAAATGCCAATTGATTTTTTAAGTCATTGAGGCGGTTATTGACGGGCGTTGCAGAGAGCATTAAGACTTTGGTTTTAACACCTTTTTGTAAAACATCTTCTAAGAGTTTGGCATAGCGTGATTTACTTGTTCGCTTGTTGGTGCT
Organism: Erysipelotrichia bacterium; assembly: GCA_009916335.1. Next base: position 1,419 of record SAAR01000146.1, read on the forward strand.
GGTGTTTCTAAAATTGTGAGATTCGTCAATAACAATTAAATCGTAATTTGCCCAGTTGATCGTCGCAAGGTTTATCTCTCCACTCATACCTTGTTCGCGTGTTAAGTCTGTGTGATTGAGAACATCGTAATTAAATCTATCGGCAGAGAGAATATTTCGTGTGTCATTGATGGTGTAGAGTGTCCAGTTATCTCTTAGTTTTTTTGGGCATAAGACTAATACTCTATCGTTTCTCAGTTCATAATATTTGATAACGGCAAGGGCTTCAAATGTTTTACCAAGTCCAACACTATCAGCGATGATACATCCATTGTAGCGTTCAAGTTTATCAATAGCCCCTAAAACGCCATCTCTTTGGAAGTTGTAAAGCTTATTCCATACGAGGGTATTTTTAAAGCCTGTTTTGGTGCGGATAATTTTCTCTTCATCTAATTCACCAATGAAATCTTTGAAGATGTGATAGAGTGTAAAAAAATAAAGAAATTCTGGGGACTTGTTAGAGTAAATATCTTCTATCTTGGCTAAGACTTCTTTTTTTATATCTGAAACAATGCCATCGTTTTTCCATACTTCGTTGAAAGTGGCTAAAAAATCATTGGTTGCAGAAGTATCGGTAAGCAATGTGTTCATATGAAAAGCGTTTGAGTATGTGTAACCAAGTCCTGTTGTAGAAAAGTTTGAGCTTCCTTGAATGGCAATATCCCCAGAAGCATTGTGGGCATGAAACATATTGAAAGGTAAAATGCCAGCCATTTTTACCTCTTTGACTTTGACTTTCTCGTGAAACCAAGTGGCACATTCTTTGGCAATTTTGACATGTTGAAGGTTGTTTTTGTATCTGCTCTCTTCTTTTTCGCCTGATAAATTTGAAGATGCAAGGCTTTGAGGTACACTAAAAGGCGCGCTAAAAAGAAGTTTGACTTCATCAACTTTGGAAAGCTCTTTTTTTAAAGCTTCATAGGCATAAATCGTAAAATACGATGAAACGATAGAAAGAGAACAATTTTTTTCAATATGCTCTTTGAGAATATCTCCAACTTTACCATTTTTTTTGTTGTCAATTAACATTTTTACAAACCTTTTCAATTTGCTTTAATTTAAAGACGAAAATATATTACTCATCAGCTTTTTCTAAAATTTCAAAAATATTACTTATAAAACTCAGCTGTTCGACATCTAAACTTTGCCTGATTTTCAAAGGAATTTCACTTCGAAATTCATCCATGTCCAATGGCTTATGTTTAATAAAAAGATCAATCATTAAGGGTGACAAAAGGCATCTTGCATCAATTTTGAACTGCTTAGCTATAACAGTGTCTCTAAAAGCAATAAGCTCTTCTTTAATCGTTTGATCGGAAGAAAATTGACGAGGTTGTTGAGCAACGTCTACTTGCAAGTCAGGCTGATTAATTATTACCTGTATTACAACATCATCTTTAATCTCTACCGCCTGATCTACAGTTTGTGTTTCTTTAATAAATGGTGTGCTTTTTTGCTGCGCTTTTTGAATAATGTCTAAAAGCTTTTTGATTTCATTTTCTCTATTTTTAAACCAATCCACAGACCAAATTCTATGGATATTCCATCCAAGTTTTTCTAAAACCTCTTGTTTTAATCGATCTCTATCTCTGGCTGATTTTGAGGAATGGTACGTTGCACCATCACATTCAATTCCTAATACATACTCATTTGGATTATTCTTTGACACCACTGCTAAATCTATAAAATATCCAGCAACTCCCACTTGAGGAACTACCGTATACCCACAATCAGACAATAATTGGCTTACAGCAATTTCAAATTCTGAATCAAAACCTCTTTGGTTTAATATTACATTGGAAGACAACTTACCTGTTTCTGCATAATTCAAAAATGCTTTTAATGCCATAACTCCGCGCGAGCTATTTGGACTTATAATAATGTCAGAGCTTTGCATTGAAGTGAATATTTCCATTTTTTGCTTGGCTCGTGTAAATAAGACGTTGAGCCTTCTCCAGCCTACATCTGAATTTATAGGGCCAAAGCGCTGATAGACCCTTTGCGTTTCTCTGTCTTTTCCAAATGTTGTTGAGATAAAAATAACATCACGCTCATCGCCTTGTAAGCTTTCCAAATTTTTTACAAAAAATGGTTCATTGGTTTCTGCCCACTTAGTAATAAAGTTTGAAACAACAGGAGAGTTTTTCTCTTTCTCGTCCATAAGAGCTTGAATTAGATCTCTTTGGTCGGTGTTAAATGTTCCTACACCTAATGAGCAATTGGGGAATCTTTTCATTTGTTGTTCAAGCGCTTCTACAACGTATTTTGCCTCATGCTTGTTTTTTCTATCAAGATAGAATGCATCTTTTAAATAGTGGTGCTTTATTCCTAATTGATCACTTTTGGCAATAGTGGGTGATGGAAATACAATCAAGTTACCATCATAAAATTGCTTGTTGGAGAAATCTATTAATGACTCATGCTGTGAACGATAGTGCCATTTGAGTTGACGAATCGGTTGGTATAGATTCAAACAAAAGTCTAAGATTGATTCACTCTCGCTAATCATACTTTCATTATCTTCTTCAGATTTATCCAATGAATCAAAAAACGATGTTGGAGGAAGCTGCTTTGGATCACCAACAATTACAATTTGGTCAACTCTTGCAATTGCACCTATCGCCTCTTCTGGACGCAATTGTGAAGCTTCATCTATCACAAGAACATCAAAGGTAATATCTTGCGGTGGTAAATATTGAGCAACTGATAATGGGCTCATCATAAAACAGGGTTTTAGTGCTTTTAATGCCACTGAAGAGCGCTTAACCAATTGTCTTAGAGGCAGATGGCGTCTTTGAAGACTAATTTGATGCGTTAAGAGACTTAGTTCAGTAAGATTTCTTATTTTCCCTCCTCTAATACCCTGAGGCACATCTTTTTGCATAGCAAGATGAGCAATTTTTTGACGCGCTTTTTCAATCCACTCTTTATCTAAAGACTTAAACTTTTCAATCACTTGCTCATGGCTTAACCGGCTAAATCTATTCATAATAGAGTACTCTCGATAAAGCTCTTTTGCAAGTGTATTAAAAAAATTATAGTTTAATGAAGCACCAAGCATTTCTGTTGGCAATATCCCTCTCTCATGAGCAACGACAATATCCTCAAGACCTACGCGTTTGAGTTCTTGTGTAAAACGTTGATAATCACTCCAAATCATAAGCATATCAATGTTGGAATCGAGAGCACTAAGTTTTTCAATGCCAGCATTTAAGTTAAATGTTTCACCGCAAAAGATGTCCAATGACAACGTGGCGTATTGTTCAACTGCTTGCATGGTTGATAATAATTTTTCATCGATATCTTTAATCTCTTTTAATACGACAATATTTTGTGCAAATTCTTTAAATAGTGTCTCTTTCAAGCAGTTTTGTATCGCAGAGTTTTCAATAGCATCAAAAAGATCTACAGCATTCTTGATTTGGTCTTTGATTTGAAAAATATTACCTGATCTCATATTGAGTGCATCATAATTTACTTGCATACTTCTTTTCGCAAAAAGAATAGTTTCAAGCATTTTTTGTGAATGCAACAATGCTGCGTCATTAATATGCTCATATTGGTTTAAAAGAGCTTCTAAAATCCCTATTTCTGAATCTGCCAAAAGATTCATAAAATCATTTTTTGATAATTCTTCATCTTGATGAAACACTTTTAAAAAAGATTCTTGTAGTGATTCGATCTTTGCATCAAATTCTTCTATTTTTGATTTTAATGCAAAGAGGTCTAGCATTCCATAAGTATTTAACTCCAGCTGCTTAGCCAATCGTGGTCCATACCCATCAAAAATTCCATTAACGTACTGTTGAACATTTTGCATTGCTTGCTCAATCTCATCATACTTTGAAGTAAGTGATTCGTGCATTAATTCATTACCACTTAAGAAGAATGTTTGCAAATCAATATTTTTAATAGCTTTTCGAAGTTCTTTACTCCATAAATGTATTGTTTGAATCGTTTCCCAATCTGTACTTGTTCCTTTAAAATGGATCCCAAATTGTATTTTGTAGCTATCCTTACGCTCAAACTCATCAATGCTTTTTTTATAGTGTGTGGCGCGATTAAAATACTCTTGGCATAGCATTTTATTAGAAGGCAATGGGTCATTTAATATTGCCGCTAAATAGCGTTTTGCTTTTTTATATTCTTTTGAGAAAAAATTGAATAATGAGTCTTTTTTTTCATTAAAGGCTTTTTCAACGGCTTGCAATTCTTCCAATTCACATGCAAGCAGTGCTGAGAGATTAAAAGGTATTAATGCGTCTATTGCATACGTATTAATACCTTGATTTTGTTGTATCGCTTCATTTAAAATGAGTTCAAACTGCGTTGTTCCAAAGAGTTGATTTAAACCAATATACTGATTTAGTGGAATTTGGTTTAACATACGAGTTGCATTTAAAATTGACTCAACGTAAAGTATCTCTCCTTTAAATGGTAAATTAATCTCTTGATTGAGAGAGGACATTACTGATGAAATAGCCATTATCTTTTTTTCAAATTCTCTATTTAACTGCCTGATTTCATAAAGACGTTTATATTCATCGTAAAAGGATAAAGACTCTTGCTCTACAGTATCCATCGCACTAACAATTTTTCTAAATGCATCTGGTGATTTAGAAATCTCTTTTAACCAACCTCCAGAAATTCCTGCATTATGCGTTAATAAAAGTGGTGTCAATCCCCTCAATAAGTCTAGCTGTTCAAATTCATTTTGTACATCACAAGGTAATTTTGAAAATTGATGCTGTAATTGCTCAAAGTTGCCCTTCAACTCTTTCAAAAGTAGGATAAAATCATCTTTATCACTAAAATTTAATTTATGGGTATCAAGCCCTTTCCAGTAGCAGTTTTTTAAGTCGTAGTTTTTATGCAAACTTGCATAGTGGTCAATAAGAGTAACCATCTCTTTGTATTTAGAATGGCTGTTTTTATCTATTTCTTGTACTTTAAAAGAAAGGTAGGAAGCAGAATGTTGATATCTTTCTACTTTCCACAAAACATCATAAATACTGCACCCAAAATTTCCAAAATCTTGATGAATAAGTTCGACATACTCTTTTAGCTCGTTTTTCTTTTTATCAATTTCATCCATAATAGATGTGAAGGTTTGCACATCATGATGTACCGCATCGAGTCTTTGTTCTATACTCTTTAAAACAGTTGTTTTTTGGGATTTATGACTGTGTAATTCTAAACAAAAATCAGACAAGCCAAGATGACTTAAGCGTTTGTGTACAACTTCAAGAGCTGCTAATTTTTCAGAAACAAATAAAACCGATTTACCTTCAGCAATTAATGCAGCAATGATATTTGTAATGGTTTGTGATTTACCAGTACCAGGAGGGCCTTCTATAATGACATTCTTCCCTTCTAAAACATCAACGATAGCACTGTGCTGTGAGCTGTCTGCATCCGTGACCAATAAAATTGAATTGGCTTTTTTATGTGCATCAATTTCATAATCAGGTGCGATTTTTATACTATTTGTACCATCTCTGCCTAAAAAAATCTCCTGCAAGATTGGATTTTGTAGTAAACTATCTTCATCCCACAACTCTTCTTTGAGGTTTTGGTACATCAAAATTTTTCCAAAATGCAAAAAATCCAACGTTGCTTCATGTTTTACTTTCCAAGAAGGGTGATTTGCAATGGCTGATTTAATGTTTTCAATATATGCGTCATACGTTGTCTCTTCATTCAACTCTGGCAATAAAATTCCATAGTCATTGCTTAACTTTTCGGCAAGAGAACGGTTACAATCGAGTCCTTCTTGAGAATACTCGATTGTGAAGAGAAATTGATTAGCGCTTTTAATTTTTTTGATAGTAATTGGAATACAAATGAGTGGAGATCTATTAATTTCTTCAGAATGTTGAGACTCATTCCAATATAAAAAGCCTAGAGATAGATACAGAACATTGGCACCTGTTTCTTCTATAAAGCTTCTTGCTTGTCTTTCAATCACCGACAAAATCTTCTCCATCTCGCCAGGATAATGAAGTGTTTGTAGGGATTTGTCTGTATATCTTTGATTTAAAGATGCGTTTGCTATATCTAGTCTGGGAAGTTCTTTTGAAATATCTAGATTTATTTCTTGGGCTCTTTCTTCAGGTGTTAATAGTTTTTTATCCAACTGAGCTTTAATCTTCAGCTCACATTCTTGAATTTGAGCAAGAATGTATGTGGTGTCTTGATCTACTAATTGTTGAGCGGTGTTAATTAACCTTCTTTTTTCTGTTTGGAGTCTTTCAATTTCTACATAATCTATTTCTGGTTCTGGAATAGATAAAAATTTGAACTTATCTTCTTTTTCAATAAGATGCTGGAAAATAAAATCTGGTGACTCATCAATAATTCTAAGAAAACGAGATTTTGGAGGAACCCGATAATTAATAAGTTTATTTCTTCTTGATGTATCGATAAGTTTTTTTTGGAGCTCTGCTAGACCAGTATAAAATGTATCTTTTTCATATTGAGTTAATGAAAAGCCTTTACTCATAACTTAAATCCCTGCAATTAAATTTACTATGTTATATGTTATTATGTTGCCTCAAATTTACTAATTCTTCGTTGAACTATTTAATATTTTACATAAAACTTTATATGCTATGGCAACATCATATATAAGTGTATAATTTTAAATAACGAAAATATTTAAATTTAATTTATTTAGAACCCCTTAGCAACCATTTCAATCCCAATAAAAAACTTCCTTGGGTGCTTCAGCTTTTGGTTTTGAGAGTTTTGGATCATCATAACCACACTGACATTCTCCATACACAATTGATCCCACAGAATCTCCTTATATTAAAGATATAAGAGCATTATAAGGCACGGGGTGGACAGTTTGTGTCCAGTTAAAATTTGATTTAGCTTATTTTACACAAGAATGGACCATCACTTTAGCCACCTCAGTTAAAAAGTGGCTCTCATGAGGAATGATCCCTACCCTACCGATATCCAGTTTATCTGCATCCAAACAGATTTGAACCACCAAGTCTTGATACAAAGGA
>SAAR01000719.1 GCA_009916335.1 Erysipelotrichia bacterium
CTTTTGTAATTTTTCTTCCGTCAACGGAAGCTATGTCTTTTTTAGGATTTATTTTGTCACCTATTTGTGCCTTTACTCCGTTAACTTTTACCTTGCCCTCTGCAATAAGTTCTTCTGACTTACGTCTTGATGCTATACCGCATTCTGCAAGATATTTTTGCAGCCTGATTGTCCCATCAGTCATTTTAATTCCTCATTTCTTAAACTTTTCAAAAAAATTTTTTATAAAAGATTTCTTCTCTTTTTTTATTGGTTGTTTATTTTCTAATATTTTTATGTTTGAATCAACAGCCTGTGCTGTAATTATTGGTGTTTCACACACCAACTCATCTTCAATATAATAACTAGCCTTACCAACTATTTTTCCCTGATTTATCGGAGCATATTCAAAGTGAGATAATTCGATTATACGAACTACCTGTTCACTCTGAGATATTTTAAGAGTTACTTGTGGTTGCGATGCGCATTGTAAAGCAACTTTACAATCTTTTGAACCAACTACATTAACAAAAATATTAGAAAGGTCTGAATCAAGAGAAACACTTTTATACTGTGAAAATCCATACTCAAACATTTTTATATGGTCAGCCCAATCATTTGGTGCTTTTAAAGTAACCGCAACAAGTGTTACGCCATCTTTTTCAGCTGCAGAAACAAGACATCTACCACTCTTCTTAGTGAATCCTGTTTTTATACCTATTGCAGAATCATAGGTATTTAACAATCTATTATGATTTGTTAATGTCCTTAGATAAGGTGGACTACCATAGCTTATACGAACACTTTTAGAAGAACAAATTGATCTAAACTCTGGATTTGATATTGCTGTTGCTCCCAAAATTGCCATATCATACGCTGTTGAATAATGACCTTCTTCATCAAGACCTGATGGTGTTACAAAATTTGTGTTTTTCATTCCAATTTGCTGTGCTCTTTCATTCATAAGTAGTGCAAATTTTTCTAAATCTCCACCACCAACTGTAATTGCCGCAACATTTGCAGCATCATTACCTGATGCCAAAAGCATACCATAAACTAGGTCTTTTAACGCAACAGTGTCGCCTGGCAAAAGCCCCATTGATGTACCTTCAACCTTTAACATATCTTCGTTTACTATAATTGCATCATTTTTTATGCCTGATTCAAGCGTTAATAATGATGTCATTATTTTTGTGGTACTTGCCATTGGCAACTTATCATTTTCATTTTTGCCATACAAAATCTCTTTGCTACTTGCTTCAATAAGTGCTGCAGATTTTGCAGAAATATCTAGTGCATTAGCATCTATAGATAAAAAGATGCTGCACGCAGCTAGAAATAAAGATAAAATTATTTTAATCAACAAAACAACCACCTGCCATTTTTAAATAAATATGCAGGCGGTTGCTAAAAAATCATTAAAATTATTTATTAAGGTCATTCTTAGTTTTATTAATAAGACCTGTAACTTTATCAAACATATCTGGAACAAGGCTAACCATTCTCTCGGCAGCATTGTCATAAGCAGTAATATGCTTAATTGTAACTTCACCATTGCTGATGAGTAAGAATGCTACAGGAGTGATTGTAACGCCAGCACCGCCGCCACCACCAAAAAG
>SAAR01000720.1 GCA_009916335.1 Erysipelotrichia bacterium
CTTATGGCGCAAGCTATGGATGACTGTGACACATTAATCAGCGAATTATATGTTTACGCAAATCCGTCTTACGGATGTCCTTTAGACATTTTAGATAAAATTACATATTTAAAAAAATCTAAATACAAATTAGGACATTACAGACGAATTACTAAACGTGCAATACGCGGAGATATGTTATCAAACATCGAACTTGATACTATAGGCATTTCTAAAATAAAGAAAATGTTTAACAACATAATTGGAATCAAAAGACACATAAGAGGATTAGGCTAACGCAGAAGACGTTAGTCTTCTCTTTTTTTCGTAGAAAAAACTCGTTTCATAATAGAAAGGAAAAGGTGATAATATGAAACGAATTATCGACCAATTTACTCAATCGTTGTTTACTACTTACAAGAAGGACCGCAAGGAAACTTCCGAAAAAAGAGATAAAATTAAAGAACAAGTGAACATTCAAAAATCATTGTTGAATGCTTTCATGGTTATGGATATCTCTACTGAGGAAGGTAGACAAGCGGCAATACAAGTAATAAAGAGTATGAAAAAAAGCATACACACAATGAACGAGTTGTTGGATTAGATTAAGGGAGGTTAACGCCTTCTTTTCTTTTTTCGTAAAAATTACACAGCGCATAATGAAGAGGTAGCTCAGATGGTTAGAGCAGTAGATTAATTTCTATATGTCGCAGGTTCGAGTCCTGCCCTCTTTTTTTTATTGCGCATAAATTACACAGTGCGTAATGAAACAAAATAAAATTTATAGGAGGATCATATCATGATCAGATACTTTACAACACCATTCAACGTAGTATATCGTACACGAGGTTCGGTATATAAGAAGATTGCATCCATTGAGGAAGAGATCGAATTTGAAAAGTACAAGTTACAGAACAACAGCGTAGAAACTTTGTTATTCACAGAAGAAGAAAACAAAGCACGACTACATAAGTTAGAACGAGAACTTGAATACTATCAAGCGATTATCGTACTCAAAGATGACGATACTTATATTGACGGAATTCTCGGCGGCGAGATTATTATAGCTGGAACATGGTTATTGGGTACAGTTATAGGATTAGGTATAAACAAACTTAAAAAATAAGTTTCTTTGGAGGAGATACAAATCTCCTCTTTTTATTTTTTAGAAAGGCTAAATGATGAATCAACAACAGAGACGAAAACATTTGCGCAAATTAACTAGCAAAGCGCGTAAGAGAGACACACGTCATATTAGTGAAGTATATACATTATCATATAAGTCTATTTTTGTAAGATATTTACCAAAAGTTGATGACTTTGTTATGTTTATAGATATGATAATTAACGGTACAGAATTAAGGGTTATGGGAGTTATTACTCCTGAGTTTTTGGTTGAAGAGGGAATCCAAATAATAACTCCAGAAAATGCTCTAGACAAATCTATGACTTGTAGAGAGTTATATTTGACTCGTGCCGACATACCAAATTTGTTCTCTGTTGTAAAAGCTTTTTACAATACTATAGGGGACTTATGGGATTCTGGAGAAGAGATAACTCCGTACAACTCTCCCTCTCTAACTATTTATAACCGTGGTAAATATTTTTCAGAAATG
>SAAR01000147.1 GCA_009916335.1 Erysipelotrichia bacterium
ATTGTATACTGTGTAGAATAAACATCATCTTCCACTTTAATAATCGGGCAAACATCAGAAATACTACGATCACTTAAAACAATCCCAGCGGCATGTGTTGATGCATGACGTGGTAAACCTTCTAATTTTTCCCCCATTGCGAATAGTGCACTGTATTGTTTGCTCGCTAAAATCATCTGTTTAAATTTACCTGATGATTCATAAACTGCTCGTAAGGTAATCTTAGGTGTATTAGGAATCATTTTTGTAATCATATCCACTTCTCGTATACTTATATTCATCGCACGAGCAACATCTCTTAACACTTGTTTTGCTCCTAATGTACCAAAAGTAACAATATGTGCGACATGTTGTTCCCCATACAACTTTTTAACATAAGCGATGACTTCATCACGACGATCATCTGGAAAATCTATATCTATATCAGGCATGCTAATACGTTCAGGATTTAAAAAACGTTCAAATAATAAATCGTACTTAATCGGATCAACATGGGTAATTCCCAAACAATACGATACTAAAGAGCCTGCCGCACTTCCCCTACCTGGTCCTACATAAATAGATTGGGTTTTGGCATAACGAATAAAATCGTATACGATTAAAAAATAATCAGCATACCCCATTTTTAAAATGATTTCCAATTCATAATTTAAACGCTTTATATAGACATCTAAAACTTGATGATTCAATCGCTTTTCTAATCCTTTACGACACAAACTTCGCAAATAAGTTTTTGAATCAACACCATATTTATTTTTAAAAACAGGTAAAGATACTTTCTTTAACTGCATCGTTACATTACATTTATTTGCAATTTCTTCCGCATTAGCAAGTTGTTGTTCACTATACAATGCTTGCATTTCTTGTTCGCTACGAAAATAACGTTTGCTACTAAAATGTAAGGTTGGATCGTTTAATGTTTTTTGCTGATCTATCGCACATAACACTTTAAAGGCTTCTTCATCTTCACTACTTCCATAATAGATACGACTCAAAGCAAATGTTTTCACTTGTAATGTATCACATATATTCACTAATAATTCATTTTTAATTTTCAACAAGCCTGAGTCATTCATAGCAATGGCAACATAAAAATCTTCAAAACTTTTTTTACAAGTTTCGATAAAATAAGTAATTTCCGTTTCATCATCATTTAATAACAACGATTGCAAATGATCATTACTTCCAGCTGTGGTAACAATCAAATGCGAATCAAACTGCAAGAAATGTTCTAAAGTTAATTTTTCTTGACTTGTATTAATATAGGAAGATAGTTTTAATAATGAATGGTAACCTATATCATCTTTTGCATAAGCAATAAAACCATATTCTTTTTCATGGTGAATACAGCAAATTTCTAAACCGTAAATTGCTTTTATCTTCGCTTTTTGACAACCATGGTAAAAAGCCATTGCCCCATGCATAACATTTTTATCAACAAGTGCCACTTGTTGACACCCATATTGTTTTGCATACGCAATAATATCATTAATTCTAAGTGTTGAATTTAATAATGTATAAGCACTTCTAACATGTAAATGTGTAACCATATTCCACCTCTTTTTAAATTATACCACGTTTTTATGTGCTTTTAATATGTAAGATGTAGAAGTGGATATATATCTTCAACAATGAAATAATACCCATTCTATCAAAACCATTCATTTAACTTGTGATCCTTGCCCCCTTTACCATTTGAATAACAATACTATTTGTACACCCTCTTTTATTAGCAGATCAATTAGCCTATTTATCCTATTATAAAGGATATGACATAAATAAAAAAAGGTAAATCTTTACATTTGAAATCAAATGTAAAACATTTACCATAATTAGTTGTTTTTTTAATCAAATAATGCATTAAAATCATCAACGATCGCATCAATATCTGTCAGTGATAATTTTTTAACACCACATGCATTCTTATGACCACCACCATCATATTTAGCGGCTACTTCATTAATTGCGACTTGTTTAGAACGTAAACTACCATTATATAAAGGTTTCTCATAACTCGTATCCTCTGTAAATAAACAGTAAATTTCAAATTCATTCACATTCGCCATTGCAAACACTTTTTCTTTTGCTTGATTATAATTCATTCCATATTTTTCATAATCTTTTGCCTCCATGATAGCGTAGGCAACTTTCCCCTTTAATATAACTTTATTTCTAATATCACTTACATAATTATATTCAGCCAAGCTCATACCACTTGTTTCTTGTTTTACTTCATTGACATTGACACCACAACTAACAAGATAAGCAGCTGCCAATAAAGTATTCGCCGTCGTATTGTTAGTCGTAAAATTAATGGAATCTGCAATTAATCCATAGTATAGATATTTTGCACATTGCTTGTTGATTGCTACATTACAACCTTGAAACATAAATGCTAAAAGTTCACAAGTGGCTGCAGCCTTAACATCTACATACGCTACTTGGGCATAATCCTCAACAACGATATGATGATCAATTTTAACGATTTTTTTAGCTGTTGTAAAGCGTTCATCATCAACCCTTGCTGCATCTGCTGTATCTAACACAATTGCTACTGAATTTTTGATTGTATCATCATCGACATGATCCACATCTGGAAATAACTTTGCACAGCTGCCAACGCTATCTCCTAATGCATAAATTTTTTTGTCAGGGAAAGCTGTTTCTAAAAACAACTTCATACCAAATTGAGCTCCTAGTGCATCTTGATCTGCGATTTGATGACGAAAGATTGTTACCACATCAAAAGGCTGTACTATTTCTAAAATATTCATTGTTTAAAACCCTAAAATTTTAAAACAATCACGAGCGATCATCACTTCTTCATTGGTAGGAATTAAGAATACTTTTGTTTTTGAATTTGCTTTTGATAACTCCGCCTCTTTGCCTCGCAATCCATCGTTTTTTTCAAAATCAAAATCAATATTTAATGTGGCACTTAATTTTCGACAAACTTTAGCTCTTGTTTCACAATCGTTTTCACCAATTCCTGCAGTAAAGACAATTGCATCACAACCTTCTAATTGTGCATAGTACGAACCAACCGTCTGTACTACACGATTCACAAAAATGCGTAGTGCTAAATCGGCACGATAATTTCCTTCTTCAATTGCTTTACTAATATCACGACCATCACTAGATACACCAGAAACACCTAATAATCCTGATTTTTTATTTAAATATGTATCCATTTCTTTTGGTGTACAGTTTAATTTTTCCATCATATAAGGTACAATTGCTGGATCAATATCCCCACAACGAGTCCCCATCATAACACCTCCTAATGGTGTAAAACCCATTGATGTATTGACACATTTTCCACCATCAACAGCAGAAATAGAAGCTCCACCACCTAAATGACAAGTAATGATTTTTGTATCCTTAATATCTTTACCCAACATTACAGCACATCTTTCAGACACATATTGATGAGAAGTACCATGTGCACCATAACGTCTTACTTTATAGTCTGTATACCATTCATAAGGAACAGCAAAAATGTATGAATCATCAGCTATTGTTTGATGAAATGCTGTATCATAAGTAAAAGTATGTTTACAATGTGGTAAGTTTTCTCTAAACGCACGATACCCAATCAATGCTCCTGGATTATGTAAAGGAGCTAAGGCACATAATTCTTCAACCTTTGCCTCTACATCTTCATCAACAGCAGTTGAACTAGAGAAATACTCCCCACCATGCACAATACGATGTCCTGCACCTTTAATTTCATCAAGATCATTTACGATTTTGTGTTCAACTAATGCATTTAACAATAATGAAACTGCTTTTGAATGATCTTTAACAGGCAATGTTTCACTTACCTTTTCCCCATTCACACTAATCGTAAAAATAGCATCATCAAAACCTATTCTTTCCACAATTCCATTTGTTAAAACTTTTTCCTCTGGCATTTCATATAATTGAAACTTCAAAGAAGAACTTCCTGCATTTACTGAAATAATTTTTGTCATAATTTCCTCCTACTATTCATTGTTAATCAGTTTATTTGTTATTGCATCTACCTGTTCAATCTGCAATGCTTGCAACGCTTCATATAAAAGTGTTCGCTCATGAAACTTTTGAACAAGATGTAATTTTTCTTCATAATGTGTTAAAGTTGCTTCTACTCGTTTAACTAAATCAGCAACCGCACTTCTTGTGATACTTAGATTGTCTGCAATTTCTTTTAATGAATAATCTTCTCTAAAATACATATTCATCACTTCTCTTTGCTTATCGGTTAATAAGTTTTCATACCAATCTAAATATTCATTCATCAATTCATATTGATTACTTTTCATCTTCCATCAATCCTTCACTTAAACCATACAAATAAGTTTCAATGTCAAATGGTCTTAGATCATCTTCTTTTTCTCCTAATCCAATGTATTTTACTTCTAACCCTAACAAATCACGAATAGCAATGACAATTCCTCCTTTTGCCGTACCATCGAGTTTTGTTAAAATAATCCCTGTTACATTCGTCGCTTCTAAGAATACTTCTGCTTGTGAAATACCATTTTGTCCTGTTGTAGCATCTAGCACTAACCAAACATGTGCAGGTTGATTGGCAATTTCTTTTGCAATGACTTTATGCATCTTGCTTAATTCTTTCATTAGATTGACTTTATTTTGTAACCGTCCTGCTGTATCTCCTATCAACACATCAATATTGTGTTCTTTCGCATAGCGACAACCATCAACTAATGCTGCACTTGGATCTCCATTTTCTCTTCCCATAATACAAGGAATGCCTAGTTTATCAGCCCAGCGTTTTAATTGATCAATCGCTCCTGCACGAAAGGTATCTGCCGCAACAACAGCCACACTTTTCCCCTCGTCCATAAAACGTTTTGCCAATTTAGCCGTTGTAGTTGTTTTTCCACTACCATTCACACCGACCATCAAAATCACCGTAGGTCCTTCTGTATTGTAGACAAATTCTTGCTCATCTTGTGCATGATACAACTCACTCATCACTTCAATTAAACACTCATTGATTTCATTCATTGTTTTCAATTTTTGATCCATTGCACGATTTTCCACTTCATCAACAATTTTCTGTGCTGTTTTCACACCAATGTCTGCTTCTAATAAAACAATCATCAAATCTTCAAGAAAGGCTTCATCAACACCTGCAAAATTTCGTGTCAACTTTCTTACTTTTTCGGCAAAAGAAGAGCGTGATTTGCTAAGACCACTTAAATAAATATCTTTATCATCTTTTGATGAAAATGTATTTTTTAACTTTGAAAATATACCCATTACGCTTTCACCTCATCTTTCTCTACATAATTCATTGCATCCTGTAAGTTCACTTTCAAAAACTGCGATACCCCATTCTTCTTCATAGTAACTCCATATAAAGAATCACATTGTGCCATCGTACCAGGACGATGTGTAACAATAATAAATTGAGAATCTCCTCTAAAACGTGAAATATA
Source organism: Erysipelotrichia bacterium (assembly GCA_009916335.1). The sequence goes on from SAAR01000147.1 coordinate 5,448, forward strand.
TTTTGCAAAACGTTCGACATTTGCTTGATCCAATGCCGCTTCTACCTCATCAAAAATACATAATGGTACCGTTCTTGCTTTTAAGATAGCGAACAATACACACATAGCAATCATCGACTTTTCACCACCTGATAATAACTGCATAGACTTTACATCTTTCCCTGGTGGTTGTGCATTGATCTCAATTCCAGAATTTAAAATATCCTCAGGATCACTTAAGAACAATTTTGCCTTTCCTCCACCAAACAACGATTTAAACGTATCATCTAATTCATCATTAATTTTATCAAACATCTCTTTGAATTGCACTTTCATAACATCGTCCATTTCATCAATGGCACTCAGTATCTTATCTTTTGCCTCATTCAATTCATCTCGCTGTGAAGTCAGCATTTCATAACGTTCACTTACTTCTTCATACTCTGCTGGTGCATCTAAATTCACATTTCCTAAACGTGTAATCTCATCACGCAAACGCAATACATCGGCTCTTGCTTGTTCCATATCTTGCTCTTCTTTTAATTCTTTCGCATGTTCAAACGTCATCTCATAAGTACTGGATAAACGACTTAGTGCATTTTCTAAGTTTGTTTCTGCTTTTGCTAATTGAATATCCTGTTCTTTTTCAATATTTAAAACAACACTTAAATCACGACGTGTCATACGAATATTCGCTTCTCGCTTTTCTACTTCACTTCCTAATTTATATCGTTTTTCTCGTTTATTTGATAAATCATTCGATATTTCATCACGCTTTGAATACTGATTAGACAACTGCACTACTAAATCATCTGTTTCCACAGCTTCCTCATTTTCTAAATGTTCAGGATTCAACTGTTCATATTCATCTTTTAGTTTATCATATTTCGCTTTTTTCGCATCTAAAACTGGTTGTAATTGTGCCATTGCCAATTGCATCTGCACTATTTTATCATCTACTTCCCTCTTTTGACGATCTTGGATATTTAATTTACTCTTTACTTGCTCAAAAATGACAAGTTGCTCCTCTAAGATAGCTCTTACCTGTTTTAATTCACTTTCTATCGTTAATGGTGAATACGCATCTTTTACTTTACCACCACTCATACTTCCACCTTTATGAACTACATCACCATCTAAAGTAATGATTTTGTAACGATACTTCAACAATGCTGCTAATTCATTTGCGTGTTTTAACTCATCACAAATAATAACATTTCCAAGCAACGAATCATTCACAATCCTAAATTCTTCATCACAACTAATAAATTCATTCGCACACCCTAAAAAGCCTTCACTGTTTTTACAAACAATTAAATCATCTTCATTAATCCATCTTGGCTTTAATACGGTTAATGGTAAAAAAGTTGCTCGACCACTTTGATTCTTTTTTAAATAGTGAATCGCATGACGTGCACTTTCACTATCCACACTAACAATATGATACAACGCAGCTCCTAATGCATTTGATATAGCTTGCTCATAATTTTCATGTGGTTTCAATAATTGAGAAATGACTCCTTTTATCCCATACAAAGATTTTTTTGCCTGCATAATGGCTTTGACTCCTTGCTGATGATTAAATGGTTGTTTCAACAAATTGCTCAATACTTCTTTACGATTTTCCAATTTATTCAAATAGGAATATGTCTTATTATTTTGCACTTGCAAATCATTTACATCATTTTCTAATTGACTTGCTTTTTCCTTTAACAAGGACAAATCTGTCTTTGCATCACTTACACGCTTTTCACGATCTTGATATTCATATAACGCTTCCTGCATCATTGCTTTTAACTGTTTCATTTTTTCTTTGTTAGAAGCAAATTCCAATGCATATTTACGTTTCTCATCTAATTCTACCTTACGGCTTTCCAACGCTGAAATCTCATTCACTACTTCCATAAAACGTGTCTGTAAACGATGAATTTCTCCATCTACTCCGCCACCACCCAGTAAGGTTGAGTTAGCAGCATTCACTATGACATCAACATTCAGGGTTGTAATATCAGCGACAATAGCTTTCATAGCGCGACTCAAAGACATAAACACCTTCTGCCGGCCAAGCCTGAAGAAAAAAAGCGCAAATTAAAAAGTGTATTCACAAACATTACTTACATTCAGAGCGCCTACGGAAGAAAAATCTGCTCGCTGCTGACAATCAATCCACCTGCTCTGACCACAAGCTTAACAGTGTCGCCGGAGTCTAGCGTCAGCTCAGAATTCTGCAATTTCCCAGCCACGAACTCACATTTTACGGTTCTGGCATCATTTACGACAAAATAACCGGGGCCGGTATAATGAATTGCGCCAGTTTCGGCCCAGACAGGGTCGTTCTCAATGAGGTGCAGCAGTTCACCAGAGCCGCAATAAGTGTTCCCGTTAATATTTTTCAATGAAACATCAAGCCTGAAACTTGGTATAAAATCATTGATAAGCTCTGCACAGTTGTAAACAGCCAGAGGAATCAGCACTTTGGCCTGGGCCTCAGCCATGCCAGGCAAAGCATGAAATTTTGGATGTTTACGACCATACTTGTCAGAATCATTTAGCACCATAGCAAAAACAGAACCGGTTTCTTTAGCGAGAGGAACCCAGCCCACCGGCGTAAATCGAGCATAATAGACGCCTTTCACCTGAGTAAGTCGCGAAAGCTGAGGTGACGGATAAGGTTTTTTGTGATTACGCGGAAAAGTCCAGATTTCGTAATCAAAAATAGTGTCATTGCTGAAAAAATTGGCGTTTGTAAAAGCCGCCACTTTCTGCATAAGTTGATCTGGTAACAGCCCTTTTTCTATCACAAATTCATCAACCGGCTTAAAATTTGCGTTTTTATGGGCATCACCGATTATTTTTTTTATCATTTCACCGTTAACCGTCTTTTCGACAGGCTCATAGGCAGAATGAGAGTCGGCTCTGACATGTGCAGGCTGAGTCATATCGCCCATGAGGTGCATTGTTTCGCCA
>SAAR01000721.1 GCA_009916335.1 Erysipelotrichia bacterium
ACATATGTCAAACGCAAGATCAACAATTGTCAAACGAATAAATCATAGTTATGAAAAAATTAGATCTTCGTTTAGAAAGCGATAAAAGACTACAGGATAAATACTTAATATCAGAAGGGTAGTATCTAATTATCTACAGTCTGTTTGGTTCCGCATAAATCAAATACCCGGGAGATTCCGTAGATTCATCCAGCAACAATAAAACAATGTTAGCACGTTCCTCCACCCAAATAGCAACAGGGTAAGCATTGGGATATTCCTTCTGTTCGGAGAACAGTTCGTCATATAGCTGCCACATCTTATGCGTTTTATCAGTATAGGTCGGAGATGAATAGAGCCCACAAAAATAGTCATAAAGCGTATGATAGCTTTGAACAAAATCACTTCCAAAAACCCTCACTTCGGCAAATGGAACTGTACCGCTAAGACCGTATGTGGTCATCAAACCGGGGCTACTATTAAGTACGTCTGCATAACCAGTGAATGCTTGCGAGTCTTTAATAATATCACTCCAGTTATATGCTAAAAAATCCTTTTCATCAGTGATAGTAATGTCGAGCTGGTGACGGTAGATCGCCTTGTTATCCTTCCATGCAGTCAGATTTGTTTTATAGTCCCCTGAATACTTAAAGCAATGCCCCCATTCAAAAGTCAGATGGGTACTCACCCAGTCTTCGTGTTCAAACACCCGAAAACTACCATTCACCCCATCTATCGTCCAAACAATAGAATCACATATAGTAGAAAGGCTACTGGAATTAATTGGCTTCGAATCTTCATTATAAAGATAAAAGTTCATCAAATCAAAAATATTTCCTTTCAGTTGCTTTACGGCAAGACAGGGCATCTGGAATTCTTTCACCGTCACTGTTACCGTGGCTGATTCTCCTGTTTCATGGTCGGTAACGACAATCTCGGTTTCACCTTTCTGTTTGCCTTTAATCTCTATTTTAGCCTTATATTCATCAAATCCCCAAGTATAAACGGCATCAATAATATCCGAGTTTTTAATATCCAATGTGGTATTCTCATGGGCAGTCAGGTCTATGGTTACACTACTCCCTTGCATCACCTCGCACGAGTTTTTAGAGAACACCATATGATACTCCAATTTATCATCATCTTTAGCACAAGATACGACTGAAATAATCAATACACTTAGCAAAACTGGGAGAAAAAATATTTTCATTTTCATATTACTAATTGTTTTCAACACACAAAAATAACTAAAAAAATCCGAAATAAAATCACTTATTTCAATATAAGACAACCTAATGTCTGCATAATGAATAGGGAACAATGTCTTCACCGCGCATATCCGATTCGGTTCTCACCCATTCCCTCCATTTTTAGTTCTTAAATTTTCCTCTAAAAAGAATACTGCATTCATCGTTAGCATCGTTTTCTGCGATAATAGATTTCAGTTTCTGTAATTCTTGTTTTTGTTTTGAAGTGAGGGATTCTTCTTTAATTTTTTGAATATACTCACCTACTTTACTACTAAAATCCAGTACGGCAAAATTAGGCCCATACACTTGATTTAAAATACAATAATTACCTAAAATAAGACCTGAAGCAGTTTCAAATCC
>SAAR01000722.1 GCA_009916335.1 Erysipelotrichia bacterium
AATCTATTGTATTGCCTATCTTAAAAGATATATCTAGTTTATTATTTTCAAATTCAAACTTTGATGGTGATACGGTATATTCAGCAAAAATCAAATACAGAAATATGTTAAATTTCTGGGGAGGGTTGCTTGAGAAATTTGGAGGAGATCCAATTGAGAAAAAAGAGATTGATATAAAGAAACCGATTGAAAATGAAGAAGACTATATATTAATGCTTTCGAAAGGCATTGTATATATTTATGATTATGTTAATAGGCAAACACCAAAAGCACCTTATACATCAAGACATCTTAGCGAATTAGTGAATACGATTGATGTGTTAAAGCTTGAAAGAATGTTTAAAACACATTATAGAAAAAATAGCTATTTATTACTTGACAATGATGAAAATTATGGTAGAATGTTGTTAAGCAGCATTTTATCTAATGATTTAAAGGTAAAAGGTGGCTTGAAAAAATATAGGACGAGTATCATTAACGAAGTATCGTTATAAAAAAGGGAGAGATATGACAAACAAAACAAACAACTCATTAGGATTCACTGGTGTAATCACAAGCATGGCTAGTTTTAATGCAGAAGTAGGAGATAATGCTGGGAGCAGAACTACGAATAAAGGCGTATTCTATGCAACTCACTATAAAATGAAATGGTTGATTCGCAATTATTACGCACGTACACGAGGAGAAGATTCTGTACTTGTAAAAGGGAAACGATATCTCAAAGATGGTGCGCTTGTAGTTCAAACGCTAGAAGAACGACTAATGGACTTGTTTAATCTTGATGAAAAGTCTTTCAAGGCAATAAAAACAGTCGATCTTGTAAAACTCATTACAGAAAAGCAAGATGTAAAGAATTTCGGAATTGCGCTTGCTGTTTCAAATAAGAATGCTAAGATTACTGGTGTTTCACAACTAAGTTATGCAAAAAATATTTATGAAGATACGGAAGAGCAAGATATTCAAATCAATGGTGCTTACGCATCAAAAACTGGGGCGGGAAACAATACGCTAGGAAGACGTAAGTTCCTTGATTTCGCAAACTATGTTTATAACTTTACTGTCCAACCTTCTAACCTATCTTCCGATATTGTCGGCTTTGATTTAGAAAACAAATATACAGAAGATGACTACAACTGGTTTAAACGTGGTATGTTAAAATCTGTTCAAGACAATCAATCAAGTTCATCTGGATCAGAAGTTGCTTATGGTATGTTCATTGATTTAAAAGATGGAGAAGATTTAGTGCAAAGTAATTTTAGCGATTACATCACATGTACTGATGTTGAAGATTCTGATGAAAAAACAACTCGTGAGCAAAAGGTAGTTGACTTTACAAAACTTGCTGAATATATTTCAAAAATCACAGGCGCTATTGAATACTCAGAAATTTATCTTGTTGATAATATCTCAATTAAATTTGAAGGTGTTGAAGAGCTTGAAAAGTATGGTGTTGTGATTAAAAACATGAGTGAATCACGAAAAATTTAACTCCGAGGCTTTGGTACAATGACAAACTACATGGTATTAAAACTCGCATGAATATAAAAATTTGACATGCTTTGCTTTGGTACAATGACAAACTACATGGT
>SAAR01000723.1 GCA_009916335.1 Erysipelotrichia bacterium
GGAAGTCGCTGTCGTTCTCAAAATCGGTGGAGCTGCATGACAAAGTCATCGGGCATTATCTGAACATAAAACACTATCAATAAGTTGGAGTTATTACCAGAAAATTCGACAGTGTCAACTATCGATCAATAGGATTAGCCTATTTTTTTACATCAAACAATAGGCTGTAATGGCATTTTTTTAAGAAAAATACGATTCAAACATGGGATAATAAATTAAAATTCTGTCTATTTTTGGATTAGGGAGTCAATATGTCTGAAGGAGTTTCTAAAAATTCCAGATATGAAATCATTGCAATTCTGAGAGATGAACTCAGGATTCAATCTAAATTGTACTTCTATTGTAATGATATAAAACACCAGTCACCCCTAAAAAAAATAGAAGGAAATTTTTTCTATATAAAACCATCCACCTCTCATCCTGGCCTTCCTAAAGAGAGCATTTTTTATTTTATCATCCACAGCCCATTAGGAAAAATAGAATTCACAACCAACAATCGAATCACTGACAAAAGCAATTCAAACAATCTTCTATGCTTCATTATCCCTGAATCATTATCAATACTACAACGAAGGACATCACCAAGAATTAACGTTAGGTACGAAAGCCAGTTTTATTGCTCTGGAAGATACAGAAGTGGCACTATTTATAAATATCACTTGAATGATATATCTGAAGGTGGTTGCTCGTTTATATCCCTGGAACCTTTGCATAGTTTTATTAGAAATGGAAATAAACTTGAAAATTCAGTGTTAAATCTTGGGGAGTACGGACAAATCCTTTTTAATTTAAAGATAAAACATATATCCGAGGAAAATAATCGCAAACAATGTAATGCAACAAGCTTCAGAGTATCTTGCATGTTTTATTACGAAAGTGAAGAAAAAAAAGAGAAGATAGAAAAAATAATTGTCAAATTGATAATTGATAGAAAAATAATAAACAGGCGAAGCCTAGTTTAATTCATTTGATGAAATATAATTTCAATAAAACACAACCACTTTAATCTAAAACACTATTAATTCAATAGCACACAAGACATTTTTTGATAACGATAGTCAACAGGAAAATTTAACACATTGAAAAACACATTACTTTATACTGACGACAATATCATCGGGCACTCAATCCATGATTATATGATTGATAACAAAAAAAACATCACCGCCCTTAACTTTCAGGATATTGTTAAGGGGACCAGCGCGCCATCAACCGCGACCATTATTATCAATATCATCCATAAGGATATCTCAGCAGCCACAACGGTCGCATTGCTTAACACCCTGCGCAAGCGTCTTACGCACTGCGCTTTGCTGGTTTTAATTGTAAAAAGTGACCTCTCCAGACTGTTCCGGGAACTGCTTGATATTGATAATTTATTGATTTTGACTGAAAAATCTTCTTTATCAGATTTCTCAGCCATCATCAACAGACCTTTGACCGCCGATGGCTTCCAGGGGTTATGTACCCGGCGTAAGCTAACCGCCAGGGAACTTCAGGTTCTGGAGCTAATCATTGCCTGTAACAACAATAAAAGAATCGCATTACTCCTCGATATTGATCACAAAACGGTACACAGTCATAA
>SAAR01000148.1 GCA_009916335.1 Erysipelotrichia bacterium
ACCCCACTCTTATAATGGAGGGCTTACGCCTTATGCTGCACGCTGTGCTACATAAGCAAATTTTATACTGTGGTGTTACAATTTTGCTTGACTAGGACACTTAATCCTCATTTCTTCAATTTCATTATTACTATTTCAAGCTTGCTAATGATAAACAAACTGCGAAGTTCAAAGTAAGTTTGCAATATCCCCATTATAATAACAATCTATGTATATTGGTATTTTGACATAAATTTCTTATATTGATTTTTCACCGATCGGAACTGATACCCTCTTAATAGCGACACATTCTCCACTCTTAATGATATAGCACTCCACATAATGTAGTCCATAAAATGAGGAATTTTCCTTTTTCGTCAATCCACACTGTTTTTCAATTTGTCCTCGAATCTGGTTTTTGCTCTCCGCCTTTGGGCCAACATTTCTGACCTTCCACCATACAGAATACGGTTCCGGCACATTTGTTTCCGCCTCGAAATATAGGTGCAATCCGTGTGGAATGCAATTACGGAATTGTGGAAATAATTCCAAAAACCTGTCAATTCCTTGTTTGCGAATTCCATTCGCTTCAACACGGCAGTTTACAGACACCTCATAGCAGTCATTTATCGGAACATAATCCTCAATAAATTCTTCATTATCCGTAAATACCGATTTCGTAAGACTAGCACATTCGTAAAGTACTGAAGCACTGGATAATTCTGTCCAAAAACTATGATTAAAAAAGGTTCCCCATGCTTCAATTGCCTGTTTACGGGTACAGTCATCTTCAAATAAAATATCAAGCTTTTCTATTTGTGTGTCTAACCTCGTAAGCCAGTTGGTTATCTTATCGTAATGATTCTGTGCTGTGAGCAAAGACAAGTCTGGATCTGCAGGATTGTACACTTCATTTGAATTCTGTAATCTGTTTCTGACTGCTACCATTGTATCATAAAACTTCTCGTCTAATCTTTCCTCTGTATCTGGAAAAACTTCGGCACAAACAACTGACTGAATAAGACCTCCAGGCATATTTACCCAGCCTGTTCTTGACTTGCTAAACATTTTTGACAGCCGAACAACCTGTCTCAGTTCAGTTCCTTTTTCTTTTACTTCATCTTGAAACCATTTCGTAATTGCTGCTGGATTTCTCGCTGTCCAACTACTGCCGCCTGAGTGTTCATACTGATATGAATTTTCTCCATCTTCCTTAAATCTCCGATAGACAGCAAAATCAACATGGTACCCATCTGCATATTGAATTCTCACACAATTAGTCTTACATTCCGGTGAGACTTTAAATTGGCCACACTTCTTTTCCAGCGCATTACACACCAGACGTCTTGCCTGTAATGGACCCAAATTGCTGATATTACTCTTATCAAAAACAATAGCTACATCAATGTCATAATCTTTTTCATCATTTTGAACAACGGTAGACATTGCCATACTTCCCTGCACTCTAGTCTCAGCTACCGCATATGATGTACTATTTTCATCATTGTAAAGACTCAGCCCATCTTTCAATCGCTTGATATTCAAGTCTTTTTTATCTCTTAGACTTTGCTGATTTTCACTCGGCAAAACCACTTTATCCTTGTAAAATTTTCTAAACTCCTTTTCCAAATCGTACATTTACAGTATCACCCCTTTATCAGTTTCCCTCTATTTTCTGTACTTCCATCTGATACGACAATACCAAACGGGTATTTCGGAATTTGTGAATTCACATAATGATAAGAAACTATCTGCGTTAATCTATGGGAATTAAGAGCAAATTTTTTGCCTAATTCAATGGATAAACAGCTTGGAATAGATGCCACCGAATGTACTTTTTCAAGTTTTGGATATTTGTTACCTAATCCTTCAATATTGTCCAGTACAAAAGATGCATACTCATCAAGTTGCTGCACCGACGTAATAATATTATCTTTCGGATTTGGCAACTTAATTTCTATAATATCCATTCCGTCGAACTGTGCTAAATCACTGCTTTTTACATTCCTTGTAACTGACAACGATACTACAACCTCTTTTGCATCATCACTTATAGTATTTGGAAAAACCATCTCCAATTTATCATAGCGTTTTCGATTATTTTTGCATAACTCATAATACTTCGAATCTGAACGCCGATATTCAAAATAACGTCTGGTCTTACCTGCTGATAAATATGTCCCTGCTAAAATCGTATATGGAATTGGTGCCATGCCAGTAAAACAAGATTTATAATCTTTGCTCCTATTAATAAAAGCCGTACAATTTTTTTTAATTTTCTCTACAATCAGCTTATTTATCTCTTCTGTCATGTTAGGATTATAAACATCAACAAAGTCGACTATGGACTCCTTGACCTTAAAATCTGCCAATCGCAAATCTTTTATATTTCCTTCATCGCTAATTTCTTTCTGCACCGGAATTCCGAACATATTTAATATGAATCCGATAGATAATCCCCAGGACTATCAGAATCATACCACAAACGATTGCTGCGTACTCCGTCGCAAAATTCAATTCTTTATCAACAAATTTCAAAACAAAAGTCATAATGGCCTCTTTCGTCCCATGAAATGCTGAGGCCATCAGTGCAATACCTGACGTTATCATATTGGTAGAAACATCTGTTTCTGAATTGGTCTTCAATATCAATCTCTTAACGGCTACCACGATTAAACACAGCACAATAATTGTAACTGCTACAATAATATAATACTTAATCAACACTACCTCTCCCTTATGCAAAGTTAAATCGGATCTTTGATATACTAGTTCTGAAGATTTCCCAGCTTATTCCAACTTCATATAATGGTACTACTGTGAGCTCCTCAAACTGGTTCCTCTGTGTAAACATAATGAGAATTTGAACTTGGTTCATAATTACTATTTAATATACATAGGACATAGCGGTATTATCCTTTGGGAATAGAACTAACAGAATTCGCAACGCGCATTTCGTTTGTTGCGGGAGTTGTGTAATATCGCTGTTCAAGCCCATACAAAAAATATTTCATGTCATCTTCATTACTCACTGTAAAAGCATGTCCATCGTATCTAAGCTGTGGGTAATATTCATTTGTATAGTTAAATATTATGCTTTTTTGCTTTGGTTTGAGTTTATTAAATGTCTCTATTGCCATCGCTAGTCGTTGTCTGTTTGCTTTTCCTACTTTTTCAGTTCCGTACTTACCTTCAATTTTGATGAAATCTTGTTTGATAAATTTCTCAACTTCGCCGTCAGTCGCAACTCTATACAATGATTCTATTCCTGGAAAAATCGGAGCAATAGTCTCTAATTTTTTAAAATAAAGTACATCCTTGCTTTTTATGTAAATTGCATCAGCGATCTCTAATAAGACTATTTGCTTCTGAGTTTCCTTTATCGAGATTTCATCTCCAAGTACAACAACTTTTTTTCTTTCAAGTATATTATGCTTAAATACTCTTTGAAAGTGAACCTCAGTTTCTCCTTGAAAAGCACAGAGGTATGCTACATTAAGTGGATCAGCTTTCGTAAGAAGTTTATATGGTGTTGAATCAAATGCTGCTTTTAAAATATCAATACAAAATTCCTTTTTTGACAGTTCGCTAACAGAATACCATTCATCATCTTCTAATTTGTATGATGGAGAGTATTCATGACAGCTCTCCAAATCATCTGGAAGCTTATAAAAAATACTATCTTCAGATATAACCTTTCGATAGTTTTCTTTTCTGTCGTTTACTCTGGCAATTAAATAGTTCATTTATCTTTCTCCTCATCAATAAATGTATAATCATTAATTCTTTTTAAATTTTTGAATGTTACAGCATCAACTGTCCTTATTTCTCGTTTGCTAATAATAAAAATCTTCATTTTTCTGGAATTCATAACATAATAAAACTTATATCCAAGAATTAAGAACAAAGGATTATAATATAAAGCTTGCGAACAAAATACAAATAAAAAGAGAACCGTAAATACAAAACCAAGAGTAATTGGATCTTTAGTTGGAATGCTGAGTGCAACAAAAAAATACCCCAAATAGCTCGGCAAATAAGCATCATTTGCGAGTTCAATGCCTTGTATATCTCCTGCAATACTATCACCTGAAAGAAGGCATCTCAATTTAATACACAATGCTGCCAAACATATCGGAGCGATTCCATAGAGAATAACAGTATACACCCCCAATCTGGGTAGCCATAATCTTTCCTTGATGCAATATACAATTATAAGCAATATGATAGATATACTTCCTCTTCTGTTTTAGCAAAAATATGATAATCGTCAACGAACCGGCAAAATCTAATTTGTTTTGAATGAAGCAACCGATCTGTGCGGTTTAGAACTAATTCAGCCAATATTCGAGATGCTTGCCCTCCAATAGGTAAACCATAAGATTTCATGTTAGAGAATTGTTGGAGAATATTCATAATATTTTTTTCTACTTCTTTTGCAGGATTGCCCAATTTAGATAGTGCATTTTCAACCCTATGATGATATACACTTTGGTAAAAATTTGATATATCACATATTAACACGAACCCATATTCTTCACGTGAAGCTAAATCAAGAGATACCTCATGGAATTTATGCCATCCATAATCAGAATCGAAAAGAGTTTTATCTAGTGAATTAGATTGTATTCTGTATGAGAAGACGTAATCCTTATCTGTTGCTAAACGAGCATCTTCGATCTTATCAGAGAGGAACAAAACCAAACCCAACCAATAGGCATTCCAAATAGGATCGATTTGTGTAGCCCATCTAAACCCTGTATATCCTGAAGGCGCAAGCATATTTTCAAACTGTGGCGGTGTATATTTAATATAGTGTTCGAAATTTGTATGTATATTCTCTAGCAACTTTAGAACATCAGAACGTTTGTCAAAAATGATTCTACTTTCTATGGGAAATGGAAATACATCCGTATCACCAAATTTAATTATATTATCTATGGCCAGTTCAAACGCCTTGATTAATTCTGGATTCATAACTTCCCGCCTTTCAATAATAACAATAAATTGTGCAATCTTGAAATGAATTGCTCATTCTTTCTAATTCGCTAGTCTATCACAAACATTAAGTTAAAATTCAAATACATAAGCCTTTGGGTAATATACAAGTCTTTCTAAGCTGTGGCAACCAAAACATCAACAGTTTGATTATGAATTACTGATTCCGTTGAACCATCATTTGTTTCGTGTTCATCTGCTTCAATTCCCATCATCATATTGTAATGACTTATATGATTCATCTTTTCAAAGATGTCTCTAAATATCTGAATATACTGATCTATCTCACTGTCCTGAACACACATGAAATAGTCATCCGAAATCATGTGTGACTGCTCATTAATACACGAAATGAGAGATTTGCAAATCACCTTTTCTTCGCCATCAAATTCGTTAACGCACTTCTCATAGTCTATTCCGCCAATAATATTGAAGTAGTTTTCCAATATCCTTCGCATTGTATTGAAAATGCTCTTCGCAGTTCCGTTGCTAGGTTGTCTTACTTCGTCCCATAGCATCTCGTATGATGATTGTATCTGATTCTCGGCATATTCCGTAATGCTACTGACTTCATTTTTCTTGCGAACAATAAAGAATGCAGTTCTTGCTGCCGGCCAGTGACCTCGGCTACCTACGAAAGTAATTTCCTTATGAAAGTAGATATTGTGTGTGCTTATAAGCACTTGTTTTATGGAGTGTTCTCCGTTCCGGCAAAAAGTAATGATGTTTTTCACCAACGAAGAAACTATAAACAGTACATTGCTGTCCAAACTTGAAATTGGGTCATCAATAACTATGACCTTATTTCTATTCATTTCTTCAGGATTTCTACTACCAAAAACCAGATGGTAGAAATACAGGAATGTAATAAAGTTATATTCACCTTCACTCAGAGATGCTTTTGCATCAGTTCCATCCGGTCTAACAATTTTATATGTTCCGCAAGTTGATTCATTCTCGGCTAACTTAAAACCATTGAATCCGTACCCCTCTAATATCCTGTTGATAGCAAGGACAGTGTACTGAACGCTAGATATGGAAGCTCTTTTTTCTTTTATTTCAGCTTTGATTTCACTGGCTTTTCTTACTAATTCTGTTTGTTTCGCTTTGACGTTTTCTATAGCCCTCTTTTTTCCACCTGATTGTCGTTTGAAGTCCCTAATCACGGATAATAATTCTGTAACAATGAAACGCCATACTTCATCCTCGCAATTCTTCTGCGTATCTTTTTGGTGTTCTACTAGATTATTATTCTCAACTATTTTCTTGTTAAATGCTATAATTATTTCATTGATTTCTGCAAGCAAATCAACACATTGTTCTATTATAACGGATAGCGAGGGTGACTCAATTTTATTGCCCAACAACGTCTTATTCTTCTCAACCCGAGCTTTATACACTTCAACTTTGGTTGAAAGCTCATCATAAGAAAAGATATCGTACCTACTCATAACAATAGAATTGAGTTGATCTATAATCACCTCACAAAATTGCCCATAAGCTACAGCATAACTCTTTAGTTCGGAGCATTCTTTTTGATATGTCTCATGAAAAAAATTTTCTATATCAGATTTAACGTTTTCTGGAAGAAGTTGTGAACAATAAGGGCATTTACCATCAGCCTTCTCTGCAAGTATTGTACCACGCTTTACCCAGTCACTAGCACCCAGATACTCGATGAACCGTCCGATATCGCTATCCACCTTTCCTGTTATTCGCTTCGAAAGCAAGGCGTTATTATCTAGTTTAACAGCTTTTTCTAAATCTAATATAATGTATTGCTCATATTGAGCAGCTTCTTTTGAGAAGGCAGCATGGTAGAGCACTTTCAATTCTTCTATAGTTTTGACAACTGATTCATCCAAAGCATCATATGTTTCAAGGCATTTCTTACTGAAAGCATTTTTAGACGCACGGGTTCCCGTCATAGTCTTTGGAAACACTACTCCATATTTAGTTTGAACCTGCCAGCAATCTTCTTGGAATTTAGTCTCTAAGGCTCTATTCTCTTTACCAAGTTTCTCAAGCGTATTACCTTTACCTTCTATCTGTTCAGTGATGATACCGTATTCTTCTGCTTTTACTCTTATAAATTCCTGATCTTCGCTAGCATCACGTCCAAGTGTGAAAATTCCAGTAATGTCACCAACCTCTCGGAAACTTCTATCCACAAAAGGTTTATTGTAAACAAGAATAGTCTCGTTTTCCGAATTATTCATATCTACAACGCATGTCGGACTTACCAAGTCTCCAGAAATAAGATTTGAAATCGTTGTTTTTCCAGCGCCATTACCACCATAGAAAAAATTGATATCCTTTAGATCAATATCTACAGGCTCTGTGTACGTTGCCACGCCATGAAGCTTAATATGACGAATCATTTATAACCACATCCTTTCAATGAACTAGATTATAAGTAATCAAAAAATAAATATTACTTTTATAATGGCTTCTTAGCAAATTCTAGGTGCAGTTTAGCTTATTATTGCTATAAACTACCGTTAGACCAATTTCGTATAATTGCTAAAACTGGAATCTTTATTATAGATAAATCATAAAACAGTTTGCAAATCCAGACTGCTTAAGTTAAACTTATATTAGCAATATGAGTTTTAAGTTTGCAAAAATTGAATCCATCGTTCCTTATACCTTTTTACTTTATTATACATGCATCTGCATAATATTTCCATATATATTAAAAAAGGTTAAGCCTAAGTGTCATTTTATGACCCCGACTTAACCTCATATATCACTCTATTTTATAAAAACACCCTATGTCATCTATATTTCCATCATTTTTTAAGGCTCAAAAACGGCACTTTTTTGCCTATTTTTTTGCTCCAAAATCGCTCCAAAACCACAACATCTTGTGGTTTAAACCTCATTTTTAGCCTTATCACCACAATACGTCATCATTATTATCGCTTCAACGTGCCTTGATGAGACAAAAATGATGACGCTTGAAGCTAGTCCCCCCTTGGAGGTCGAGTATATTTCAAAAAAACCTTTTTCCAGATCAATTTTTATCAGCCTATTTACACCTCCATTTAGAATAATATCAGTATTATTCATATTTTTTTGTATTCTTTCTAACTATTTTGAATCGCATTTGTCAAAATTGTAAGCAATAAAACCCTCAACTTTTTTTACCTTGAGGACTTTATTCGGTGCAATTTACTCCTTACTTTTAACAGCTGAACAACCTATTCTTTTCAATAGCTTTCCCTCTTCAATAAAGCCATTTTTCTCATAGAATTTATATAAATTTTGCCTACTAATATATGATTCATGTGGTTCGATACTACCATATATTTCGGATATTTCCACCCTTTTATAATCGCTATTTTCGCTTTCAACAAAAGATATCTCCATATTTATTACTTTTACTGCTTCTAGTAAAG
>SAAR01000724.1 GCA_009916335.1 Erysipelotrichia bacterium
ATATGGAATTAATTCAAAAGGAGTTAAATTTAACTTTCCTTCTTGCTCTTGAAAATAGTATGCATTATCAGGAAAATACAAACCAGCCATACCAACTCCTTTTTCATTACATGCCTCAGCATATAAGGGATAATCATCAATCAAAGACGCCATTCCAATCATCGCATACTTTGTATGAAAAGTTGCTTTATTTTTTAATTTAAACGCATACTGTCGAGGAGTAATGACTACTTGCTCTTGAAAACGATATTCCAAATCTAAATTCCTACCAAAATAATAATCTTTTGTTTTAAAATGAATACTAGTACACATTGTCAACCACACCTTTCTATTTAACAAGTTTACAAAACAAGATAAATATTTTCTATTTTTAGTATACCCTTCTTATAAGCAATAAGCCAAGGAAAATACTTAGTAGACAATCATGTTTGATAGACTTGATTTTTGAGCATCATCTTTATGTGCATTAAAAAAGTTTGTCTTTAAACAAACTTTTTTCATCTATTAAGATCTCTTTTTAAAGAAATAAGGTGTAGGATCTAAATCTTCAACTTCTTCTACATCTACTGGTGAAGCGTTAAACACTACTTCTCTAGCCATTTCACTTCTAGCAGTATCGGCTGTAAATTTAAATTCTTTTACTGTTTCTTCTTTGTTTTTATCACCAAAACCAGTAGCAATTACAGTAACAATAATTTTGTCCCCTAATTCTGGGTTGATTGCAATACCAAAGATCGTATCAATATCCCCACCAGCAGCCTCTTTAATGTACTGAGTAGCATCATCTGCATCATAAAGACTAACTGTTTCTCCACCAGTAATATTAATAATCGCTTTTCTTGCACCTGTAATCTGTGCTTCTAATAATGGAGATTGAATCGCTTTTTCAGCTGCCACTCTTGCTTTATCTTCTCCATCAGCCATACCAACACCAATTAAGGCTTTTCCTTCATCAGACATGATTGTTTTCACATCGGCAAAGTCTAAGTTAATAAGTGCAGGTGCCGCAATTAAATCCGTAATCGTCTGCACTCCTTGACGTAACACATTATCTGCCGCTTCAAACGCTTCCACTAATGGTTTTCTACCAATAACTTCCAATAAATTATTATTTGACACAATAATTAATGAATCTGTATATTCTTGAAGATCAGCTAACCCTTGCTCAGCTTGACGCATTCTTGTATTTCCTTCAAAACTAAAAGGTTTTGTTACAATACCAACAGTTAAAGCACCTTCTTCTTTTGCAATCTTCGCAAACATAGGAGCCGCACCTGTTCCTGTTCCACCACCTAATCCAGCAGTTACAAAAACCATATCACTACCTTTAATCGCTTCACGAATTTCACTTTCTGTTTCCATCGCTGCCTTGCGACCAATTTCTGGATCCGCTCCAGCACCTTGTCCTTTAGTAACACTCATTCCTAAAATAATCTGATTTTTTACTGGTGATGTTTGTAAAACCTGTAAATCTGTATTTGCAACAAAAAATCGATGGTGTCGCTTAAGAACAGGAGTGTCAGGATATGAAAAAAATTACACTTATTATACTTGGGCTTTTGCTGATGTATGGGTGTGCAGGAG
>SAAR01000725.1 GCA_009916335.1 Erysipelotrichia bacterium
TGCCATCGAAAAGTTTTTTGAGGCAAGGAGGACTAAATGTATCGTATCCCGATGTTAAGTTGCCGGGGCAAACTTCTATCTGTCTCATATCTTTTTTACGCATCTATATACTTGACTGTATCAACGATTGTGTATAATGACTGGTTGGACTTTAATGTGTCAATCTGCTAAAGCGCAGATTGGCATTGTTAAATCCACATCAGTCATTTCTTATATTTTATTGGTTGAAAGCCAGCAATCACGTTTTCTTAGAAATTGTGTTGCTGGCTTTATTCTTAAATATTTTCTTTATCTACAAATATAGGAGAACCATTTGTTTGAATAATATATTCAAAAGTTATTTCATCGTTACTATCCCCTCGTGTATCATCTTTTAGTGCAAGAACTTTAATTGCTGCATAAAATCCATTTATGTTTTGTAGTAAAACTATTTGATTAATAGTTGGCGTACGTACCCTTGAAGAGCTGTCATATATGCGGGCATCAGTTATCTGATATATAAATGACAAATTTTTCACTAAAGCGATTGTAGCAATACTTTTAGAATCATTGTATACGTGTATGCTTGTATTACTAGCCTTTGAAAAACATAATTCAAACATTAGTTCATTTTGACCAATGCAATATCGTCCATTGTTCTTTGAATAATCAAATGTTACTCGTCCTTTTATCGCTGGCGAAACATATTTTTCTTTTGAAGGTATAAATTTTTGTTTGGCAAAATCTTTGATATTTTCAAAAGGATTTTCCCCAATAGGTGGAATAGGTAATACAGGCTCCTCTAAAATATCTCTCAATAACTCTTCATATTTAGATT
This sequence comes from Erysipelotrichia bacterium, assembly GCA_009916335.1. The sequence goes on from SAAR01000725.1 coordinate 818, forward strand.
CATATAGATTAGAATCATTAAAGTCAATATATTGTCTTCCGTTTAAAAATGTAGGAGTTTTTTTTCTGTATTATTATTCTTAATGAGCGGAATAACCCAATTAGAATTCTGGTCTTTTATGTATTCTGCAGACATTATTTGTTTTTCATATCCTGCCCCACCTTTACCTTTATTAGCTTTTACTATATAATTTTCAGAACATATGCAAATAACTCTATGCGATTTTGATAGCCCATGTTCCATAAAAGTGGCTAAGTCACTTCCTAGCCTAATATTCCATCTATCTAAAATAGCATCAACTCCATTAGAACGTAGTCTTGTTGCTAATTGTAAAACCCATTCTTTATGGTTCTCATCGTCATGAGAGTAAGATATAAAAACTTTTGGTATCATAATATTATAAGTATTGAATTGTATATCTCAAAGATGTTGATTTCTAGAGTCGTACTCAAATAAAGTCCTATTTTGATATAGAAATTTCTATCATTTTCATATCATTTATTATTAAAGAGGCAAAGATATTAATATTTCGACAAAATAAGTATGTCACAGTGAAAAACATGATTACAACTTATTTATATAGAAACAAATAGGGCATGCCAGTTTCCCAGCATGTCCTAATATTGTCTTACACGGATTTTGGTTGACACACATTTAGAGGCATAAAAAAGATTATGTCAGAATCATCTCGTAAGATTTATTCCGAGACTTTCAAGTTGGAAGTTCTCAGAGACCATTACGCCAATGGCTTGTCAGTTATTGCTAC
>SAAR01000149.1 GCA_009916335.1 Erysipelotrichia bacterium
CTCATCATTAGATAATTCTTTTACTCTTTTATCTTCTGACAGACCTACTTTAGCACAAATTTCTTTTGCCTTATTTTTCAAAATTGTTTAAACTAATGAACAATAATTTGAATTCCCATAAAAAATAGAAATTAATCTTTTCTTTCTTATTTCATTTCCCAATCAAGAATGATTCGCTCACTATCGACAGGCTCAATTTCTTTACTTTCTATCATTGCATTTGTCATCAAATCTTGATTAGTGCCTAAATGCTCAAATACTTCTTTAGTTTTCGTAATATATTTTTCATCAATTGTTCCTGCCCATGCAGCTACGGTATAAAGTGTATCGTCTTTAATTTTTTTACCATTCATCAAAGTAAGCTTTTTAACGTTTTTATTTTTATCTGCCCAAGGAGCATACGTCATTTTAAGATTTGATGGGGCATACATTGCATTGACTTCTACTCCGTTAATAATAGGGTGCTCCATTAATGCTTTTAAGTTTTTACCACTAATTAAATACGTTGTTAAATAATCTTCAGCTTTCACTCCCTTTAAACAGAAACGTTCAGGATATACAATATCCCCTTTATAAATAGAACTCATATTTCCTTTGAAATAGGTTCGATTAAGCATTAAAGCAATGTCGGCATCACTTTTTTCTCTCATGACATCTGCATTATAAAGACTTGTTTGTAAGACAGTGAACGATTGTTTTGCTTTGGCAATTGGTTCCACATCTAATAAATCTAATTCATTGAATGTTTCAAAGTTATCATTGCATTCAATCATTTCATCTATTGTTAATTCACCTTTAACCCATTTTTTAAACACATCAATATAATTGTCAGAACCATATGTATTAGTATACAAAATATGACCTGTTTCCATACATTTTTGAATTTCTTCAAAAGCATAAGCAGATTCTTGTTGGTAAGAAGTTAAGCTACTGATACCAGAAAACATTTTTTGTAATGTTTTTTGACCATCATTACTGCTAATATAATTTAAAATATTTAGAATATCTTTTTCTTTTTCATCATCTGCCATTGCCTTTTTTGCGACGGAAATCTTTGTTCCACTAATCATCTCCATCCAGTTGTTACCTGCTTCATTAGTAGGAAAGCCAATAAAACCTAATTCAACATCTCTTCCTTCTTCTTGTGGAAGACTTAGAATATCTAAATTTCTTGCTAGCATGGCAGTATCGCCATTTAATAAATCATAACCATATTGAGTGATGCTGGCACTAAAATCCTCATCTTTAATTAAACCACGATGATAGAATTCTTTTAAAACGTTAAAAGCTGGTTCTAAAAGATTTCGACTAGATGCATTTTTTTGCACAAACTCATTGTATTGCACTTGTTTTTCCATATTGGCGAATATTTCATCATAACTAAAACCTAATCCTAGCCATTCAAGTTGTTCAATATACTTTGTACAAACAGCAAATGGGCGAATACCAGTAGCACTGATTTGCTCACATAAAGTGTAAAATTCATCTATTGTTTGAGGGACTTGCCAACCATGTTGTTGAAACAAAGTTTTATTGTAAATGATTCCATGAATAGAATTAATGGTAGGAATCTGAAATAGTTTTCCATTGATATTTAATGCATTTAATGAAGATAAGTTATATTTACTTAAGAAATTTTCGGCAGCTAAATCATATAGAAAATCATTATCGGGAATGTTCACTTTACAAAAAGAAATATCCGTTAATTCATTATGTTCATCTTGCATTTTCATGTATGTAACAGGGTTAGGACCTGCTAGCGTTTCCACAAACACAACATCAATATCAGGAAATTTTTCTTCTAATGCCTCTTCCAAAGGTGTTTCATCAAAAGAATCGTATTTTCCTATGGTGATAATTCGTTTGTCCTCATTAATAGGTTGATAAGAAATAATTTCGTTTTCCGCTGTATAGTCATAAGAATTAGTGGATTGATTGTTTTTACTAGTGCAACCACTTACTATGAATACGCTACACACTGATAATACAAGTAATGTTTTTAATCTTTTCATCATAAATACCGACCTTCCTTCTTCATTATAAATATTTGTCGATTAAATCAATACATTATTTTTTAGGTGTTGCTTTAATATATGCTTATTATAGCATATATAAAGGCTTTTTCACTATATTAAAAGCGAGTGAATGGATTATTGATAAAGTAGCGACAACAAGTGAAACAGGAAGTAAACATAAAGAGTGTTTAATTTGTGGGGAAACATTAGAAACAAAGATGATTGAAAAATTATCAGTAAATGAGAATGGAGAATCTACCACAGATGATGATTCAGGTAAAGTGAAAAAAGATACAATTGTGGAAGAAAATGCACCGCAAACTTCTTTCAATAACAATGTGAATGAATTAAGAGAAATGGTATTAACTCCAGAAGAAGAACAAGCAGTGGCGAATGGAGAAGATATTAAAATATATCTTAATGTGAAAAACGTTGATAAAACAGTAAGTAAAGAAGAAAAAGAATTGGTAATGAAAGAAGTGATTGGTAAAGATACAAATGATGTTCATACAATTTTCTTAGATGTTTCTTTATATAAACAAGTAGGGAATAAGGAAGCAGTTTCTATTAAAGAGTTAAGTAATGGAAAAATCTCTGTAACGATTAAAGTACCAGAGGAATATCGTAAAAAGAATAGAGCATTCCAGTTCTTACATGTACATAATGGAGAGGTTAAAAATGTAGAAGGTGTGTATGATGAAGAAAGTGGAAACTTTACGTTTGAAACAAATCAATTTTCTACCTATGTAATGGCATATCATGATCATGAGTATGTGAAAAAACAAGATGGTACAAATGAATGGAAAGAATGTTCAATTTGTAAGGAAAAGATAGAAATGAAGAAAATAAATGAGAATACTGTGAATACAGGAGATAGTAGTAATACTACATTATTTGTATCCATGATGGTATTATCAGGAGCAATCTTATGTTTATTCTTATGGAATAAACATAGAAAAGAACAAGAATAAGATATGTTCAAAAAGAATTAAACGTATAAAAATAATTCTAAAAGATGTGTAAGTGATGAAAATACGAATGTATGTTATACAAAAGTGATTCATAACAAGCACATCTTTTTGTATGCATTTGAGAGGAGTTGTGAATAGTGGATAACAATATAGCTAATAATGATCTATTAGTAAATGAGATTGCTAGTATTATAACTGAAGCAAGAAACAATGTTGTCAAAACAGTTAATAATGAGCTAATTACTGCATATTGGAATATAGGACGTGTTATAGTCGAAGATGAACTTAAGAATAAACGTGGAGAATATGGTAAAAAGCAACTTATTTTGCTTTCAAAAACTCTTACAAAAAGATTTGGAAAAGGATTTTCAAGGGCAAATCTTCAGAACATGAGATTGCTATATTTGAAATATCCAATTTGCCAGACATTGTCTAGCAAATTGAGTTGGTCACATTATTGTGAGTTATTATATATTTCTGATGATGATAAACGTAGTTTTTATGAAAAAGAAGCGATTAATTCAAATTGGTCTGTAAGAGAACTGAAAAGACAAATTAGTACATCATTGTTTGAAAGATTGCTGTTGTCTGATGGTAAAACAAATAAAAAAACTGTGCTTAAATTAGCTCGAAAAGGCAACGCTTAAAGAAGTTGTTTTCACAACGCTTTCTATTGATCAAGAAAAGGAAAGAGAACAGTATTTACTTCGTATTTCAAATATCGATAAGCTTACTGGCACATTTAACAGGCGTGCCTATGAAGCAGATTTAGAGGAGTATCGTAAAAGTTTAGCAGAGGACTTTATTGTGGTTTCTCTTGATTTAAATGGATTAAAGGAAATTAATGATCTTCAAGGACATCAAGTTGGTGATGATGTATTGCAACGGTGTACAGCTTGTATAAATGATATTTATAGTCCATATGGTAAGATATATAGGGTTGGTGGAGATGAGTTTATTGCTTTTATACACATTGATAAGCAAAAAATGATAGCACTTAAAGAGGAATTGTACAAAAAATTAGAAGAAGAAAGCCAGAGCATGAAAATAGAGATTAATATTTCTTGTGGGTATTGTGCATATATTGAACATTCAAGTGCAAATGTAGATGATCTTATTATGCTAGCAGATAAAAATATGTATAAAGAAAAGGCGTTATACTACAAAAAAAATACCTATCAAAGAAATCCACGATAAAATTTTAAGATTGAGTTCTACTTGTCAATATTTTGTGTAAAACTTAGTCTTAAAGATAATCGCTAATTATCTGATTAGTAAAACCCTTATTTTGATTGTCATAAAGTGGGTTAAAAGTTCGATTTCACTTAAATTATAAAATGAAAAAACAACCAATTTCTTTTTTGAAAAAGGTTGCTTTTTTGAAATGATAGGGAATGATTTTCCAGCTTTTTATCTAAAATCCATATTTATAAAAAGTAAAAAACTCCCCATTTATCAGTATATTTGGCGTCGCTAAGAGGATTTGAACCTCCGACCTACCGCTTAGGAGGCGGTCGCTCTATCCAGCTGAGCTATAACGACATTTAAAAAACCATATTTAATTTTATTTGCACCCATGCTCTTAGAAGAGATTGTTTTATTCATTTCACTCTAAAGATGATGATATGCACGAGTATAGTATCATATTTTAAAAAAATTCACAAATAGTATTGACATATAGATAAAATATTGTATTATTGTATTAGTTACTTAATACAGTAATACAGGAGGTGAAGTGATGTCTGTTTCCTTTAGCAATGATCGTGCCATCTATTTACAGATTGTCGATTTTATGAAAATTGATATTATTTCAGGTAAATACAGGCAAGGTGAAAAACTTCCTTCAGTTAGAGATTTAGCGATTGCATTTAAAGTGAATCCTAATACGATGCAAAGAGCATTTATTGAACTGGAAAGTTTAGGTCTAGTCTATACAGAAAGAACAAATGGAAGGTTTGTATCGAATGAAGAAGGAGTGATTGAGAATATCAAAAAACAAATTGCAAAGACAAAAGTAGAAGAATTTCTTTGTTATATGAAAAGTTTAGGGATTGAAGATAGTGAGATTATCACTTATATAAGTGATGTCAGAAAGGAAAAGAATATATGAGTATTGTCGAAATAAAAGATGTGAGTAAGATGTTTGGTCGAAAAGAAGTATTAAAAAATATTAACTTAACGATTGAAAAAGGAAAGATTATCGGTTTATTAGGTACCAATGAAAGTGGGAAAACAACATTGATTAAATTGATTAACGATTTGTTAGTTGCTTCTAAAGGGGAAATTTTAATCAATGGACAAAAGCCAGGTGTAGAAAGTAAAAAAGTGATTTCCTATTTACCAGAAAGAACGTACTTGAATGCGAATATGAAAGTCAGTGAAATGCTTGATTACTTTATTGATTTTTATGAAGATTTTGATCGTGAAAAGGCTTGCCGATTATTAGCTGATTTAGGTATTAGTGAAAGTGAAAAGCTAAAGACCATGTCAAAAGGAACAAAAGAGAAAGTACAGTTGATTTTAGTGATGAGTAGAAAAGCAGATTTATATATTTTAGATGAGCCTATTGGTGGGGTGGATCCTGCAGCGAGGGATTATATCTTAGATACAATTCTAACAAATTTCAATAAAGAAGCTTCCATCTTAATTTGTACGCATTTAATTGCTGATATTGAACGTGTATTAGATGATGTTATCTTTATTTCTAAAGGAGAAATAGTAGAGAACACATCTGCTGATGAATTGCGTGATCAACATGGTAAGTCAATTGATGAAATATTTAGGGAGGAATTCAAATGTTAGGGAAATTATTGAAATATGATATAAAGGCAGAATTTAAAAGTTTATTGCCCATTTATTTAGTGGCGTTCATTATGCCGATTTTGATTCGTATTATGGATTTGTTGGTTGCTCAATTTTCCGTTTTAAATACATTTTATGGCTTATTGCTGTTTATGTATGTGATCGTGTTAATTGCTGTATTTGTATGGACACTGATTGTAGCTGTAAAACATTTTTATAATAATTTATTAAAAGATGAAGGGTATTTAACGAATACTTTACCAGTAAAAAGAAGCCAAATTATTTTATCAAAAGAAATTGTTTCACTATTAACGTTTATCGTTTCAACGATGGTTGTGATGATATCCGTTATGATTGGTATTTATCATGGTGGGATTAAAGAAATTTTAGACAGTATTCATTTATTTCTTTCAGTACAGTTTGATTTAGATTTTGTATCTCTTTTCTTCTGGTTTATTGTAACAATGCTTGTATCTTATGTATCACAAGTACAAATCTTTTATTTAGCTATGCTATTAGGACAAACAAGAAATACTAATAAAGTTGTTTTCTCCTTTGTGTTCGGTATTATTATTTATCTTGTTTTACAAGTGGTTTCTCTAATTAGTATTGGTATTGATTATCTCATTGATCCATCTTTGATGAGTGGATTGGAATCAACAACTACGAGTGTAAGACAAGTGATTGACACATCGACATTAGTGCTAGTAACTTCGTTAATTGTAGAGGTAATATGCCTAGTTGTTATTCATTATATTAGTGTGTATGTGATCAATCATAAATTAAATTTAGAATAAGTTATGTATGAAATTAAACATAGTACCTTAATTGTAAGTGTCGTATTAGGGGCACTTATGGCAATGACACTAAACTGGGATTATTTCATCTATCTTGGTATTTTCTTAGGAATATTATATGAAATTATTGAAAGCTAAAAAGAAAGCCTGATTCGTTCAGGCTTTTAGCATATATTAAATAATAATGTGATTCCTACAAAGCGTACAACTTGCTGAGAGTAGAGCATTTTATTGCGATAATTTAAACTTGATTCTCTTATTGCCGCAATTTTATCTGCTAATTGAACAATCCACCCTGTTGTTGTTTTAGGTAATGTAACACTCATTGGCCACATATGATTCACAATTGCATCTTCTTCTTTTTTATTTAAAGTGAAGTGTTTTTTTGTATTTTCTAACGCCGCTTTCGCATGTGCTTTACTATGAGAACCTTCATATTCACAATTACGCCAATCGTATAAATAAAAATCATGACATAAACCAGCACGTGCAGCTGAAATATAATCTAAATGTAAAAATTTCGCAATTAGATAAGAATATTTAGACACTCTTACACAATGCTCTAGTCTTGTCGTTCCTGCATGTTGTGTAAATGCTTCTAGTTTTAACACTTCTTCATTTGTAATCATATCAAAAATACTGTTAAAAAATTCTAAGTTTTTTGTATCGTTCATTTCATCACCTAGTGCCTATTATAGAGTAGAGTGTTTAAAAAGAAAAGGAAAAATGTATGAAAGTGTTTTCATTTATACTGGTTGGTAAATTTCTTGACATTCTTTATCCTATCCTATATGATTTTAATAACCTATTAAACCGATAGGAATTTAGGTGAAAGGAGAAATGATGAAAGTTTCCACAAAAGGTAGATATGCATTGCGTGTGATGGTTGATCTAGCAATGTATGCTCATCATGAATACATACCATTAAAAGATATTGCAAAACGCCAGCAGATTTCTTTAAAGTATCTCGAAACGATTATGCGTATATTGACAACATCTAATTTTGTTTATAGTGCAAAAGGTGTGCGTGGTGGATACAAACTTGCAAGAAGGGCTGATATGTATCGTGTTGGCGACATTTTAAGAGCTTGTGAAGGAAATATAGTGCCTCTTTTTTGTATTGAGGATAAACGCTCATGTGAGCGATGTTGCAAGTGTACAACGTACTCCTTTTGGCAAGGATTTAGTGAACATATTAATGAATATCTTGATCGTTTTACCCTTCAAGATATTGTGAATCAAAATCAACCATTTGATTATATTATATAAATAAAAGAGGAACAGACAATGAAAAAAATTTATCAAAGTGCAATTGATTTAATTGGGAATACACCAATGATTGAATTAACAAATGTAGAGAAAGCATATGATTTAAAGGCAAAGATAGTGGCTAAGGTGGAATTTTTTAATCCTGCTGGAAGTGTGAAAGATCGTATTGCGAAAGCGATGATTTTGCAGGCAGAAAAAGATGGCATTATTAAAGCGGGAGCAACGATCATTGAGGCAACATCAGGAAATACAGGCATTGGACTAGCCAGTGTAGCAGCGATGAAAGGCTATCGTGCCATTCTTACAATGCCTGAAACGATGAGTGTGGAACGTAGAAATTTATTAAAAGCCTATGGGGCACAAATTGTTTTGACACCTGGCAAATTAGGAATGAAAGGGGCGATTGCCAAGGCAGAAGCATTGGCGAAAGAAATTGAGAATAGTTTTATTCCCTCACAGTTTGAAAACATGGCGAATCCAAGCGTTCATTTTGATACAACAGGAGAAGAGA
>SAAR01000726.1 GCA_009916335.1 Erysipelotrichia bacterium
GGGTTATTACTACTTTTTCGTTTAAATTTGAACTGGAAGAAATGTCAAATTTCAAATCAACGATAACTCCTGTTGGTAGTTTCATCTTCCTAATGATAGCATACCCAGATAAACCTTCCGCCAAAGGAATATTTAACCATGTTCCGTCAAACCAACCCGAGTCCAAGTTATCCCCGTATAAATATCTTGTATAAGATTTTCCCCTTGAAGTATCGTAGACCATAAACATTTTAGTAGATTGACTTTTTTTCACTTCAACATATAATTCTTCTCCTGTTTTTACAGGACAATTGCTAAACGAACGACCATACCAACGACCAATAGGCAATTCAAGTAAGTTTTTAATAGTTGTTGGTTCAGCTTCATTCCCAAATTTATTAATTTTTCTTTTATCCATATAAGTCATGAAGCCATTATCGTTTTCTGTGACAGCTAAGTGAGCGTCACCATTACTTCCAACATGCCTATTCACCACACCTACTAATTTACTGATTGTTCTAGTCAAATCAGAAATGTTGAATTCTTTCATAAATTGTTCCTTTCTATATTAATAATTAAAATCTCTATCTGAACCAGCACCGAAACGATAAATATGAACCTTTCTTTGTTCAGTATTTACAGATAATACGTCCCATGCATCTTCAGAGTAGGTGTTAACTACTCTACCAACATCGCCTTTATGACAAAAACTTGCAAGAGATTGCACACACTTTATTCCTGACTAGTCCATAAGCCCGTCTTCATGCTTATGACCAGAAACAACTGCAATAATAGTTCCTGCCCCTCGAGTAGAAAAATCGCTATGTATGTCAGTGTCAAAATATCCGTTTCCTGTTGTTGATAAAGTCAATAAATTACCAGCTTGAAAGGCATTAATTATTTTAACAAATTCTTGTGTATTTATTTGTGAAATAGTATCAAAAGAACCGCTAATACAAGCATGTTGAAATATAAGGACTTGCCATGTATTATCTGGTAAGATCAATGCTTTTTCAGCAAGCCATTTTAATTGTTTACCACCATACGCAGAAGCATTAACTTTATCGTAAACAAATTTACCTTTTGAATCTAAAGTTTCTGGTACGTCAAAATTGTTAAGAATAATTAGTCTTATTTTATATTTATTGTAATCTTTATAAGCATAGAAACTATCGCCCTCTCTCATTTCGTCATTAACGCGCGTTTTTGTTTGATAGAATGATTTTAACTCATCAAATGTTACTGTTTCTTCAGGAGTGTTAAACCTAGAAAAAGAAGCACCTAACGGTGAACGTCATTATTTACTTAAACCAGGATTAAAATCTGTTGAACAAGATTTTTGGGGGCAAAAAAAGATTACAGCGCTGAATATGACTTTTGAAGATTTCATACACGAGCTGAACTCAGTTATGCCAACTAATGAAAGAATACTCCCATTCGCACTAAAATCAGATTCTCATCCCATTCAACACTTTTTCAATACACACAGTAAACCTAGTGAAGAATTAGTCTTGTCACTTGAAAAAGATATGACGGTTCTAAGCAGTTCAATGCCAATTGATGCATGTGATGCAAAAGAGTTTTTTAGGGGAGTTGATCAAGG
>SAAR01000727.1 GCA_009916335.1 Erysipelotrichia bacterium
AAACTAAAGTATAACGTAAATAGAAGATGGAATGAATACAGACCCGAAGATTCTAAGACTAGAAGAGAGAGTTCAGCAGATTGAAGAAGAAATGAAGGTGTTGGGTATCTTTTCTGATTTTCTGAAAAGAATTGAAAAAATAGAAGCAACCATCTTTTTGAATAAAGATATCTTCACTTTCAAAGAGGCATCAATAGTTCTTGATATGTCGCATAGTCAGTTGTATAAGATGGCACGCAACAAAAGTATTCCCCATTACAAGACCGACCGAAAGATTTATTTTATCAAAAGTGAGCTTATCGATTGGTTGAAACAGCATCCGAGAAAAAGAAATAAATACCCCAATGACTATGGACATAAATAAATGGTGGGAATGGTATCACCATATCCGAACAAGAACTAAATTCAATCCTATGAATATCGAACAAATAAATAAAATCAGTCTGACAGAACTATTATCAGAATTTGGCTGTATGCCAGTGAAGAAGCGAAGAAATACCGTTTACTTCAATTCACCTTTTTATAATGATAATAAAAATAGTTTCGAGGTTGACATCGTTAAGAACGTATGGCATGATAGAGGACTCAATAAAGGTGGTGACGTTATATCATTTGGACGTATATGGCATAAATCAAATAACGTTGAAAAAGTTATTGATGAGTTTGAGAAATATGAGCATCTGATTATTGGTCATGAACTTTCTGTAAAACCAATTCCAAAACACGATGCAGATGAAATGATAATAAATTCATGTAATAGACTAAGCAACCATGCTTTACTATCATACCTGCGCTCAAGAGGAATAGATATCAATGAAGCAAAGATATTTGCCAAAGAAATAATATATAGAATTGAGGAAAAGAACTATGTAGCTCTTGCGTTCAAAACTATATACGGAGGTTACCTACTTCACAATCCATACTTTAAAGGGTTCTTGGGCAAAGATGGTTTGTCCATACTTCATCATGAGACTATAGGAGTTCAAGATACCTGTTGCATTTTTGAAACCTATATGGATTTTCTGAGTTATAAAACTCTGGAATCCAATGGTCATAAATTAATGGATACACCTGTTCCCTGTGATTATATTCTACTTCATTCAGCAGATTATTTACATAACTGCCTACAACGACTTGTCAGTTATAAGGAAATCCATCTCTATCTCCATCACTCCCTTTCCGGCCACACAATGAAAGATACTATCTATGGATTATATAAGGATAAAACAATTGATGAATCTTTCCGGTATATAGATGATATTAGCTTGACAAAGTATCTACAATATAGAAGATAATTCTATATCCCCAATCAATTATGATTTAGGAGGCTTTTCCATTAGGAAGGTCTCCTTTTTTGCATCATCGTAAGGTAAATGGCAACTACTTTGAAAAACAAAACATTCTCCAAAATATGATATTTAAGTATGATTATATTATCCATTAGAATTGATGTTAAGAATGATTTGGGATGCCTCTAAAAATTCTTATATCTCAATTTTTCAAATTTACTTTGTACCTGAAAACAAGGTTTGAATGTGACAGAATAAGATATTTTTCATTATTACAACCTCTGTCTTGAGA
>SAAR01000150.1 GCA_009916335.1 Erysipelotrichia bacterium
ATTTTGAATTGTTCGGGGTAACGTTTATGGCTCATGAACACCTCTTTTTTAGCTAGTTTATCTAACTAAAAGGTGTCTAGGAAATCAGTGGCGATTCACTTGCCTTGCCTTGCCTTGCCTTGCCTTGCCTTGCCTTGCCTTGCCTTGCATTAGTATTAGTATAAAATACGGCCAAATATTTTAATCAGTTGGTTTAGGCTTGTGCAGTTCAGAAAAGATATAAATGGTTTAAGAGCCATAGCAGTAATAGCCGTTGTGCTATTTCATTTCCATGCGAGTTGGATGCCCGGCGGTTTTGCAGGGGTTGACGTGTTTTTTGTTATTTCTGGTTTCTTAATGACAGGGATAATATTTAGAGGGATCGAGAAAGAAAACTTTTCTATTTTGAAGTTTTATGTTGCGAGAGCTAACAGGATCATACCTGCATTAGCAGTTCTTTGTCTGGTCTTGTTAGTGTTTGGTTGGTTCTATCTTACTCCGTTAGATTACAGAGCATTAGGAAAGCACGTAGGCAGTAGTATGGGCTTTTTATCCAATATCATATATTGGAGGGAGTCTGGCTACTTTGACGCAGCTTCACACGAAAAGTGGCTTTTACATACTTGGTCTTTGTCTGCTGAATGGCAGTTCTACATAATCTATCCATTAGTCCTTGTTGCTATGAGAAAGTTTATGTCGTTAAAGGTTATGAAAGCGACTGTTTTAGTTGGAACAGTGCTGGGCTTTATCTTCTGTGTGATAGCAACCTATAAATGGCCTAATCCTGCTTACTATCTATTACCTACCAGAGCGTGGGAAATGATGATTGGCGGTGTTGCATACCTTTATCCATTAAAACTTGCAGAGAATAAAAAGAAAGTCTTTGAATGGGTTGGTTTAGCACTAATAATTTTATCTTATATTTTTATTACAAAAGAAAACTTATGGCCAGGCTATTTAGCTTTAATTCCTGTTCTTGGTGCGTTCTTGCTAATCCAAGCTCAACGGAATGATAGTATTGTAACTGGTAATATTCTATTTCAATCATTAGGTAAGTGGTCTTATTCCATTTATCTTTGGCACTGGCCTCTTGTAGTTTTAATATACTACTTTTCTTTAAATGAAAAGTTTATATATTTTGGTGTTGTCCTTTCAGTAATTCTTGGTTTTATTAGTAATAAATATATAGAAAGTATTAAGTTTAGGAGTGATTTTAATGGAGGACTTAGTTATCTTAGAGCTAAGCCCTTATTCTTGGTTTTTGTTGTTGGTTTTTTAGGTAGTGCTGTATTTGTTTTTCGTGGCTTTGAGTATCATTATCCTGAAAGTGTCTTAGTGGCAAGTAAAGAGTCATTAAATAAAAACCCAAGAAGAGATGAATGTCACGTAGGATCTGGAAAAGTTCCCGAATGTATTTATGGTAATGGGGATTTGGGGGCTATTGTTATCGGTGATAGTCATGCTCAAAGCATTATTCGAAGCATTGAAAAATCACTTGAAAATAAAAAAGTATTAGATTGGACAATGTCAGGTTGTAGAACAATTGAAGGTATTTTTAATACAAGAAAAGGAATAGTAGACAGATCTTGTGGTGATTTTGTTTCATATGCTATCAATGAAATAAAAAAATACCCAAACGTTCCAATAATCGTTGATAATCGATATATGGCAATGATTCTTGGACCTAATGAACCAGATTTAAAATATAGAACTTTAAAGCCAGAAGAGTTTATTCCTGAAGTTCAAGGTAGTATTAATAGAAGTAGCGATTATATAAACGCTATGAATAACGCATTTAGTAATACGTTATGTTCACTTTCACAAAACAACCCTTTGTTTTTATTGGAGCAAACTCCTGAACTAAAATATAATGTTCCTAATACGATGGCAAAAGAGTTTTTAAAAGGGAGTAAAGACTTTAGGGTAAAGATACCAGTGGAAGAATATGAAAAAAGAAACGCTATATTTTATCAGTTAATAGAAATTATAAAATCAAAATGTGATGTAAATGTCATTAGTGTTAAAGATAATTTCTGTGATGACAGCTATTGTTATGGGGATATAAATGGTCGCCCTGTTTATTTTGATGATGATCATTTAAGTGAATATGGCGCATCTCTTTTAATACCTATCTTTAAGAAATCTTTATCGAGCATTCAATAAAATAGATCAGGAAGATCTTGAATTATTTCCTTTAATTTAAGATCTTCCATTTTAAAATAGAATGTTTTTTTACTTCGATCATAATTATTATCTTTAATGAAATTATGCTTTGATAGTGTTTCTATGGCTGTGTTAGCTGATTTTTGTTTTAACTTCTGACTCTTATCCTCAATATCTAATAACTTTGAAATATGCGAAAGATGAAGATACTTAGCGTGTGGCCCCATACTCATTAAATACAGTGCGATTTTTTGAGAGTTAATTTTTAGTCCTTTCAATAAACAGGCATTAACAAAGAATGTATTGCTATTAGTATCAAAATAATCAGGTTTGATATTGTAATCTAAGATCTCATTTTCTTTATCTAAAACAAAATATGAAAATATTTCATTATTAATTTGGTTTAAGAAATCTATTAGGTCATACTTTGATTCCCCTCTAAAAATCTTATATGTTTCTTGTAATTCCTTTATGCTTATTTCAATTGTTCTATTTTCTTTTGTTCTAATTATTTCGTTATGAAGCAATATAGAAAATAGATAAAAATCTCTTGGTTTTTCAAATGACCTTATGAAGTTAGTATCTCTAACTGCATTTTGATTTAGTAAAATTATTAACTTATTTTTTTCAATTTTTGGCAATTGTGGTAGTTCATTATATTTAGTCATAATATCCTCTTTTTGGAACGGTTGTGTAATACAATTATCATATATTTATTAAATGTAAATAGGTAATTAAAATTATTTATTCGCACTACGTGCGGATTCTCAGAAAGGCGCATAGCGCAATTGGTTTTTAGTATTTTAAAAATAATAATAAATAAAATACTTAAAGATATATTAGGGTGTGTTATCAATGACAAAATAATCTGATATTTAAAGTAATAATTCAATGTGTGGCTTTTTATTTTGGAACGGCTGCGGAATAAACTTGGAACTATTGTGTGATGTGATTGGAACAGTTATGGAATGATGTTGGAACGGTTGCGGATATCTATCTAATTGTGATTGTAAAAGTCCCAATGTTTGACAATATTATAATATATGCTCATATATTTAATGTATATACGAACAAACACGTTTGTATACTCACTATACAAACTTCGTTTGTGTTCGTCCTACGGGGAGAAACAATCAAAGATTGTTTATTCTGAAAATAATATGGAGATTTTAAATGGAATTAAAAACAGTATTGAGATTTGAAAAAATAAAAGATTATAATAATTTGAACTTATCAAATGCTCACGTATATAGATACTTAGAAACACCTAATGCAGATCCCAAAATAAGTAATAAAAAATTGCTTGGTTCTGGTAATGTTGTAAAAGACGTAAAGAGTAGGTTTAAGAAAAATAATATAACCCCAAGAAAAAATGCAGTGCTTTGCATTGAGGCTGTATTAAGCCTCTCGCCTGACTTTTTTCAAAGTAATACCAATACAAAAGACTTTGCAATAAATGCCCGTAAATGGCTAATAAGCGAGTTTGGTGATAATCTTGTATCTGCTGTATTGCACCTTGACGAAAAAACGCCACACATACACGCTCATATTGTTCCAATGACTGCTGATGGTAGACTATCCGCCCGTGAACTTTTTAATAAAAGCACGCTACCTGATTATCAAAAGTCTTACTTAAACCAAATGAAAATAATTGAACCAAAACTAAAATATAATCAAGGCTCTAAGGCGGAGCATACAAAATTAAAAGATTATTATTCTATGATTAATAAAGAAATAGAAAACAACAAAGAGCTAAAAGATAATGTTTTTAAATTAGAAAATGAACTCGAAGAGAAAGAAGATAAAATATTTTTCATGGGTAATAAATTGAAAAAATTAGAAAAATCAATAAAGTCACAAAACAATGAAATATATAAGTTGAAACAATTTATTGAACAGTTAAAAGATAAGGTTAAGGAACTTTCTAATCCAATTAAGCCAGAAAAAGAACCTGAACAGGAATATGAATACCAACACCTTTTTCCAGAATTAAATCCAAATAATTTTCCTGATGAGATCAAAAATAATAAAGATAAAAAAAGAAATAGATTAAAGAGGTAGATCCTTAATCTATTTCTTTTAGATTATTCTAATGAATAATCTTTTTCTGGGGTATCAACACCCCAAAAATTAGTAGCTCTTAATATTTCTATAAATCTTCCGTCCATTTTGCCACTTCCATAGGCATCAAGTATTTCTTGTTTTAGCTCGAAGAACTCTCCAAAACCATCAACAGCCTTTACATTTTCTTGCTTTTCAATCTTACTATTTTTAAGAACGAAATTAATAACTTGTCCATTTAAATATAAAGCAGTACAGGCTTTTGAATCACTTGAAATAACAAAACCCGCAAAGTTCTCGCTAACAAATCTTTTACCTTTTATTATTGATACAGGATCTGTTTTGTCAAAATAAGCTAATTTATTATCACTTGAAAGCCTTGCTATATTAGCTTTAAAGTCGGCTATCCTTGTATCGTTCACCCTGATTTTTTTACGTTGCTTTGAACTCTCTTTTAGATATGTTTCATAATCTAAACTACCATTATCATTCATACTCTCTAAAGTGTTTATATTTTTTTCAACTTCCTTTGTTTCAGAATATATCTCACTAATTTTTTGTTTTATTTTTTTAATTTCTTCACTATTATCTTTCTTTGTTTTGGTGATCATTCCAAACATATTTGGAGTGGAAGAAAGAAAATCATCATACTTTATAGATTTGCTCTTGCAACCTAAAACACGCCGTCCTTGGCATTTTAACATATAGTATAGAGTTCGCCCTTTTTTTGTGACTTTATCATCAGTTTCAAAATAGTATTTTTGCCCACAACCAGAACAGAATATTTTACCAGTAAATATATTTATTGATTTTCTACCAGAAGTTTTAGTGATTTTTTTTGTTGAGGTCATTGACTGAACAACATCCCAATCATCAATAGAAATAATTTGAGGATAGTAGTTTTTATATACTTCACCTGTCTTTTTAATGTAAAGCTCTCCAAGTACACAACGGTTTTTTAGGAGGTGATTAATTTTTGCAGAGCTCCAAGAGTTGGTAAAGTTCTTATGTCGTCTTTTTGCTACTTGTTCAATACCCTTTTCATTGAATATTCTTGCAATATCCCCCATTGAAGTTCCTTCAATATACATTTTAAAGACATTTTGAACAATTTTAGCTTTTTTATTAATAATAAAGTCTCTTTTTTGTTTTGTTCCTCTATTATCTATCCAACCAGGAAAAATACCTACATATTGTATGGGTTCGTTATTGTTTAATTGATCAATTTTCTTATCGAAGCTTTTTAATATACGTTCTGATTTCTTAGCACTTTCTTCGTTAGCTTGTCCCATTAGCATTGACGAATACATAATACTCATTAAGTCATTAAGACTATCTTTTGTATAAGTCTTTTTATCCATTAAGGTGATTACATTCACATTAGCTTTAAGGATCTTTCTAAACACTTGATAAGCTTCATCAATGCTCTGCCGTGAAAGACGGTCTATTTGTTCAATACATAGGTAAGCTGATCCATCTGCTTCTATAACTCCCGCATCCAATGCGTCTAAAAAATCTCCTAAAGATCCTTTTTCTATATGCTTTGCAGTGTATGCTGATAATCCTAAGTCTTTTAATTCAAGGCTGTTATTGACTGTGTAGCCGTTCTCTTTTGCATATTTTAATATGTCATCCATTTGCCGTTTGTAAGAACTACCACCAGATTGCTGCTCACTACTAAATCGAACATATGGGTAAATGATTTTATCCATTCTAAATCTCCTTAAACTATGCAAATCTAAGTATAATGTTATTCCTGTTAATCATACATAAAATTACCGTCAATCTGGCGCCGGCCGATTTACCAAAGGAGGGCGGCCGGTTCGATCTGGCGATTGCGCTGGGCATTCTGGCGGCTTCCGGGCAGATCCCGGATCAGTTACTGGCGGAGTATGAGTTTTTAGGGGAACTGGCATTAACCGGCGATGTGCGTTCGGTGTTAGGTGTGTTGCCGGCGGTATTAGCTGCCGGACGGGCCGGGCGCACACTGGTGGTACCGCGCATGAATGGCGCGGAAGCCAGCCTGATCCAGCAGTACCGGGCATATCTGAGTGATTCCTTGCTGCAGGTTTGTGGCTGGCTGGCCGGAGAACAGGCGTTGCCGGTAGCCGAAAGTGTGGCCGGTGAAGCGGACTTAACGCCGGTGGCAGATCTGCAGGATGTGATTGGTCAGCAGACCGGGAAACGGGCGCTGGAAATCGCGGCCAGCGGACAACATCATTTGCTGTTTATGGGGCCGCCGGGTACCGGGAAAAGTATGCTGGCGAGCCGTCTGCCCGGTATCTTGCCGGAAATGAGCGATGAAGAGGCGCAGCAAACGGCGGCCCTGCATTCGATTGGCGGTCTTAACCCCGGCAAGGTGAACTGGAAACTCCGGCCGTTCCGCTCACCGCATCACAGTGCTTCTTCCGTGGCGCTGGTGGGAGGCGGCAGTAAACCCCGTCCCGGCGAGATTTCGCTGGCGCATAACGGGGTGTTGTTTATGGATGAACTCACGGAGTTTGAACGCAGAACACTGGATTCCCTGCGTGAGCCACTGGAGACCGGACATATCACCATCTCCCGCGCCGCCCGGCAGATGGAGTTTCCGTCGCGTTTTCAGCTGATTGCCGCGATGAATCCGAGCCCGTGCGGGCATCTGGATGACCAGCAGCGGGCCAGCCCCGAACAGGTGCTGCGTTATCTGGGCAAACTCTCCGGCCCGTTTCTCGATCGCTTTGATTTGACGGTGGAAATCCCGCTGTTGCCGAAAGGCAGTCTCAGCCAGAAAGCGGAACGCGGCGAAAGCAGCGCGGACATCCGGGCGCGGGTGATGGCAACCCGCGAGCGGCAGTTCGCCCGCAGCGGGAAACTGAATGCGATGCTGGAGAGCCGCGAGATTGAGCGGGATTGTGCTCTGCTCACCGAAGACGCGCAGTTTTTGGAAAATGCCATTCACAAGTTAGGTTTGTCGTTGCGGGCGTGGCACAAGCTGCTGAAGGTCTCACGCACCATTGCCGATATTGCCGGCGAGCCGCAGATCCAGCGGCAGCATCTGATCGAAGCATTGGGCTACCGGGCGATGGACCGGCTGTTTCAGCGACTGAAAACACAGCGTTTCTGAGTCTCCCGGCTCAGATGCCGAGCCGGGAACACGGGGATCAGTCAAGGAAATCGCTGACTTCTTTTTTCTCATATTTGGCCAGGGTCAGCCAGGGGCGTGGCGTTGCGGCCTGCTTTGCGGGTTCAATCTGCATCTGGTAATGATGGAAACCATTTTTGGTTTTTTTCTCCAGCGACAGCGGGATCTGCAACGTGTCTGACCACAATAGCGTCAGTTCGGTTTCTTTGTTTTCCTGCTTATACCAGGTCGCACCGGCGGGAGCCGGTTTATCCAGACGGGTCATTTTCTGCAGTGCGGCCGGTTTAAAGATGTGGGCATGCAGTGTCCAGTCCGGCACAAAATTGGCCTGTCCGTATTCACCCGGCGGGTAATACACAATCGCTTTATGGACCGGATCGACATAGTTCAGGGTCAGAGAGCCATCGGCATTATTGGTCAGCCATTGTGCCGATGTCTGATAATTGAAATGATCATGCGGTGCCTGCATTTCATTATGCTCATTGTGTTCTGCCTCGGTGCGGATGCCTGCCGGGATCAGCCGCTCACTCCAGATGGTCTGGCCATCCCGGATCCAGCAGTCCTGATAGCGCAGCGTTTTGACCACGCCTTCTTCCGTGGTTTCGGTGGTGGTGTAGTGAATAATGGCATCTACCGGTGGCAATTCACTGGCACTGCTCAGCATGGGGGCGCTCAGCAACCCCAGAAGAATAAAGATGTGACGCATAATTTTTCCTTGCTCAGGGCGCGGGGAGCAACACTGTTTCCGGTATTGTCCCCGCGTTATTCTGTTGTTGCGGATTAATAACCGGCGGCTGATTTAACTAATGAGAAGACCGCGGTATTTTCCATCGTGCCTTTGAAGCTGTTGGCACCGGCTCCATCGGCAAACAGCATCACGTCGCCGCCGCCATGGGTTTCAGAGGATAAACGGATGCCGGCTTCCTGCAGATAATCATCTGCCTGTACCTGCTCGCTGGTCAGATCAGGGCGGGTTGCCGGACGGTTGCTGCCGTTACCGAATACCAGCGTGGTATAAGGCCGACCATCGACAT
>SAAR01000728.1 GCA_009916335.1 Erysipelotrichia bacterium
CTATCAGGACTTCCTGGAACTAGCGAAAGAAAGACAAGCGCTTGTGTGGTTGAAAACGATGACGAATTCAACTTAGAGCAAATACTAAAATGTGGCATGGCTCTTACTTCAGCTGGAAGAAACGGTGCTATAAACTTTTGGCTTGATGACAGCGGTAATATTTGCGGAGAATTTATGAACAATAGAACAATAATTGAATCATTGAAATTTGATTCAATTGAAGACGCTGAACTTTGCGCTTTAAAATGGATATATAAAATACATTAAAATATGAAACGAGAAATTTTATACAAAGCAATCAGACTAGATAATGGAGAGTGGATTGCACAATCTGATTCTTCTCCTTGGTACACTTCTTTGAAAGCTATTGATTTTAACATATCTGAAGTAACTGGAAACATTCATAATAAACAAACAAAATGAAAAATCAGACACTTTCTAAGGATCAAATGGATCATTTAGAGAAATTAGGTATATCAACAATAAATGGATCTATTAAAGTTTTTGAAAGTATACATGGAGATGTGTTATACTACTCATCAGAGTCTGAAGATCTCGTTAGCGTTGATGAAGATGAGATGTATAAACATTATAGCGCATTTACTTTGTACGACATACTGAAGGTTCTTCCAAGGACTATTGACGGATGCATACTTAGCATTGATTTTGATTATTGTTGTTTTGAATATTACTATTATTCATACGATGGACCAACTTCATGGCACAAAATATATTTTAATTCAATTGAAAACATTATGGACGGAGCATATGAAATGCTAGTCTGGGCTATAGAAAATGGATACTTAAATTCTATAATAAAAAAACATGAAAACATTTGAACGGGCGCTTGACGATGCATATTTACAATGTGGAAACAACGCTTATTTTGGAAATGGCTTTAAATCTGGATTTGAATTTGCAAACGAGCTAATTGAATCTGAAGTAGATCTTCCAGAAAAATTTACCAGGGTGCTTGTAAAATTTGAACCATATGACAAAAAATTATTTGAAATATGCGTTATACATGAATTCTCAGACGGATATAAAATGTGGCTATCTGACTCTGGGCTATATTACAAAATTAAAGACACTAAGTGGAAATATTTAAATTATTAATAAAACAAAACTATGGCAGCAAAAGATTATTCGTTCCATACCGGAATGTGGGGAAGCATATATTTGGCTAAAAACACCAAGTCTAAAACAATCATGAGTCAAGATAGGCGTGTAATAACCGAGAATGAGCTTCTTGGATTATTTGAATTTTACGTACTAAACAAATGCGAACTAGACAAATGTAGAACATTTGGAGTGTCTGACGGAAATGGAGAAGAAATATTTGAAGTTAAGCTTTCAGATAAACAAGTTGAACTATTAAAAGAACGGCTTAAATCTAAAAAGTGATATGGAATCATCAAATTTTGCAGACATATGTTCAAAGCTATCTTTGATTAAAAATGGGCTGAAGCACCTTGATTTAACATATTCTCAGCTTTTAGAGCTGGAGTTGATCGCCTCTCAGATTTCAGACGAAACAAAAGTACTAATGTATAAATTAATTAACGAAAAATAATTATGG
>SAAR01000729.1 GCA_009916335.1 Erysipelotrichia bacterium
TTAAAGGATAAATAATAATGGAATATACAATTGATTTACACACTCATACCACTTTTTCCGATGGCTCTATGACACCGGAAGAATTGGTAGGATATGCCTGTGAAAAAAATTTAAAAGCAATTGCAATTACCGATCACGATACTATTGATGGGGTAAAGCGTTTGCTTGAATCTTCTTATGTCCCTCCAAAAGAAATTGAGATTGTTCAGGGAATCGAGCTGTCTTCTATGATTCAAGGGTTTGAAATACATATCCTGGGCTATTATTTTGACCTGAACAACGATATGATGAATCGTAAGCTGTATTATCTGGAACAGACAAGAATTGAGCGTAATTTAAAAATGATACGGCGCCTGCAAGAGCTAAATATAGACATTTCTGATGAGGAAATGTCTTTTGATGATTGCCGCAGTATTTCACGGGCTCACATGGCTGATCTTCTAGTAAAAAAAGGTTATTGCTTAGATTATCAGATGGCGTTTAACCAATATCTTTCCTCTCGGGGTAAAGCCTATGCGGAACGGGAGCGTCTTTCTCCTAAGGATTCTATCGAAACTATACACAATGCCGGAGGGCTTACTTTTCTTGCCCATCTTAATCAGATCGGCTGCAGTGAGGATGAATTGTACGCAATTTGCCAGGAATTAAAAAATATAGGGTTAAGTGGTATAGAAACCTATTATAGTGAATATGACCCATACTGGAGCTCTTTTTGCTCCGATATTCAACAAAAATATAATTTTCTTGCCTGCGGAGGCAGTGATTTTCATGGCACTTATAAAAAAGGTTTAGATCTGGGAGTCGGATTTGGGAAGTTGCGAGTACCATACCATATGTTGCAAACTATAAAAAAGGCTCGTCAGTGAAATCTATTTCATCATATAACTTTTTTGTTCGGAATATCCTATAAATGGGTGATATGATGAAAAGAAAAAACAAATATCTTGCATCTGGCATTGTTTTTTTATGCGTTTTGGCCTTTTTCTTTCTTAATCTGATTATACCGTCTATTCCTGTTATCATGATGTCCAATAATAATAAAGAGGGAGAATTGCCTCTTATTATATTGGATGCCGGACATGGGGGAATGGATGGCGGCGCTAGTTCCCGTAGCGGTATACCGGAAAAAGATATCAATTTAAGCATAGTAAAATATCTAAAAGAATATTTGCTTTTATTTGGTTTTAACGTAATTACAACCAGGGAAAGCGATCAATCTCTTCATACAACAGAAAAGACGATTAAGGCACAAAAATCTGCTGATTTGGAAACGCGCTTAAAAATCATAAATCAAAATTTAAATGCTATTGTTGTATCTATCCATTTAAATTCTTTTCCGCAAAGTCATGATGTAAAAGGTGCACAAGTATTTTATTCAAAAAATGACGATCAGAGTAAAATTTTGGGTGAGTTAACGCAAGCCACCCTGGTGGAAGTGTTGGATAAAACGAACCATCGCTTAGCAAAAAAAAGCTATGATACCATTTATTTAATGAAAAATGCATTAAATACTTCTATTTTAGTAGAATGCGGTTTTTTAAGCAATGATCATGAAGCTGCACTATTAACTGATGATCA
>SAAR01000151.1 GCA_009916335.1 Erysipelotrichia bacterium
AGTTAATTGATCGAACACAGTTACCTAATAAAATAATCTCATAGTAACCCCATTTTTCAACTTTGAAGAGGTAATCTGTCAGTTGAAGTAACTCTTCATCTGATGGAATGATGCTTGAATCCATTGTGTGTAGAATGGATTTTACCATTGTTTTTTCAAAAGAATCTAAAGTGTAATTTGAGGAATCCGAAAGTAGAGATTGTATATTATTGATGTTTTGTGATGAATATTGTTGACGGATGTACTGTACTAAATTGGTGAATGATTCCGTTTTGGTATAGTACTGATTATGTAAAATAAGGAACTCATCTAACGTAATGTGTAATTTGTCTAGAATATTGATTAGTCGAATACAAGATATTTCTGATTCTCCACGTTCAAAACGAGAGATTTGTGATTTTGACAGGTGTTCATCTGCTACTTAGCACAGACTAATTTGTTTTCCTTTACGGGCTTTTCTAAGTGTGATGCCAAGTTTTGAGTTCATAAATTTCCCGTTTTCCCAACAAAAAATAACTCAGTTTTTATTTATTATACAATAAATAAAAACTGAAAAGAAGTCTTAGTATGAAGAAAATTTCAAAATTTTTGCCAATTTTGATTTTAGTGATGGACATTATTATTATCGTCGGCGGATAAAATGATTAGGTGTACACCTAAGTCTTTAGATACTCTAAAGGCTTTTATTTAAATGTGAAGTAATAGATTTGTTCGATTACTCAACGAGTGAGTATTAAAACAGTTTTATGAAAGATTATTGTCTTCAAATGGGGTATATGAGCAAATCAATTAGTTATTGCTAAACTTTACCAAGCAGGAGAAAGGAAAATACGAAGCAACGAATTGTTGCTCAAAATTTCTTGATTAATATGGTAATATGGCTTAAAATTATCGTAATATCAAAAGGGAAGAAATAAAGAACAATATGATTGGAAAATTTTTAAAACATCGAAGAGAAGCTAAAGGACTTACACAAGACTATATAGCCAATAGTTTGAATGTAAGTAGACAAGCTGTATCTAATTGGGAGAATGAAGTTAGAGAAATTAATATTAGGGATTTAATTGCTTATTCAAAGTTATTGGAAGTTTCATTTGAGGATTTGGAGGTTCATATAAATCATTTTGCTAGGATAGGTGAACCGACTAAGATAAAATCGGATGTTAGAACATTACCAGAACATTTTGATTATAAATTGAGAAAAACTGTTAAGAATTCTAAAAGTAAAAAGCGTATCAAAATTGAGGGAGATAAGGTTATTGGAGTTCATTTACTTTTGACTAGTTTATTCTTTGAGAATCAGGAATTAGTAATAAAAAATTGTCCGACTGCTTTAGATTTTTTAAATATTCTTTATGAGTTTGGCAATAATGGATGGGTTGATACACAAATAGATAAAGATACAGTGATGCTAACAACTCAAAAAATCCCTTATGATATTACAACATTAAATAGAGTTAGTAGAGCCAGTATAGGAATAATTTCAGCCTTGACTTATAAAAACCATAAATTATTATTTACTTTTCCTGGAGGAGATGATTTTTGTGTCAGACCAATAAATTTACATCTGGATATCCTTTCAACAATAGCAAAATTTCAACATGATATTGTTGCCAATACTTTTTATTCTGAAAGAACTGATTTACTTAATAAAAATATTGTACTAAACTGCTATGCTATGGGAAGTAAAAGTGTTGGAGCATTTTTTAATGCTATTAGCTTAGCATATGTGTATCCAAATGAGATTATTATTAATGGTATATCGCCAGATCCAACAATATCATATTTAATAAAATTATTAGAAAGGTCAAGTAATAGGAAAGTTTGTTATCTTACACCAGATAAAATTAGCATTTCAAAAGTGGCTTCAATAGAAATAATTGATTCAGAAGTAGTATTGCCTCCAGATATGAGTGTACTTGTATCTTATGTATTATTATTGTGGAATAACTTAGAGGATGTTGTCTTTGAAAATGTTTTAAGAAATGATATTCCAGAAAGTTATTACTACTTTTTTCAAAAGCTAGGATTAAGTATTATAGAAAATGGAAATTCTATCTCATTTAGGAAACAGGAGAATATTGATACAGAGTTTTTTGAATTTTTACGATTAGGAGCAGCACCATTTATTACAACTGATTTAGGCCCAATCGTTTCTGAATTTTTAGCTTCACAAAACATTTCATCGATACTATTTGATGAAGTTTTTATTAGTAGGTTTAGTCACGTTTCTGAATTGAGTAGACTTGGGATAAATTTAAAAGTTCTAGATAATGGTGCATTAAAAACATTATCTAGAACTCAGATAGTCGAATTGAAAGAAAAACATTTTGATTTAAAGGATATTCGTGCAGGAATGGCCATTTTAATGGGAATAAATCAAAACGGTCTATCGTCAGTGAAATTACATAAATTCGATCAAGTTTTGCGAGGATTTGGTAATGTCAAGGAAGTTTTAGAAATACTTGGATATGAAGGATATATTTATGGAGAAACTTAATTTTTATTCATATAGTAACTCTGAACAATTTTTAAAGAAAAAGTTTCAAACGGTTTGCCTTTTGGGGGCATGCACAGCTAAAAATTTAGCATTAGGGATAGAGTATTTTTCTAATAACAGTCTCAAGGCATATGCACCATATGAAACAGTGTTTAATCTCCCTTCGATGTTAAATGATTTAGAGATAGTAAGTAAAAAATTGGATCATAAAATAATAATAAATTCTGAACTAGAAGAGTTTTCAGATAAAATTAGGTTTTGGAATCACTCTAAAGATATAGAGAAAATTATTTTAGAAAATAAGCGTATCGACAGTTGTATTACTGAGGGCATTAAAAATAGTGATTTAGTTATTGTTGCTTTAGGTTCCGTTGAAATGTGGAAATATTCTAATCAGGTGATGAGTAGATTACCTAAAAATCAATTCTATAATTCTGAGATAGAGAATATTTACTTGAATGCTACTGATGCACAGATAATAATGCAACAGATAATAAATTGTATAAAGGTAATTAATCCAACGATTACTATACAATTTTCTATTCCATATGTACTTTTGAAAGCCTCCGAGAGATTCTCAAATTTACATTTATCCACAATGGAAAATTACAGAATTTTAAAGAATGCTATAGTAAGTTTTGGAGAAGAATACTATTTTCCGGAGTATGAATTGTTTAAATTTTACTTAGAAAAAAATAGTAGAGATTTCCAAATAGACAATAGACATCCTTCTGTTAAATTAATTTCTAATGTTACGAAACATATTGTCTCAGAGCTAGGTAAAAGTGATTTTCAAAAATTGTCAAAAGATAGATTTTCTATCAATAAAGTAAATAAAACAGGAAAGACTTATGGAAAAGAATATTTATAATTGGGAACAATTGTTTAACACAACCCTAAAAATGCTCCCTTCATCAGAGTTAGTTCGAAACGATGGGAATCTTTTTACATTTTCACCTATTCAGGATGAAATTAGACATTTTGAGAATAGTACGAAAGGGATATTTTATAAGGAACAAAGTTGCTTTAGACATGTTTATCCTGCAAACTTAATCAACCCTTTATCTACACCTTTTCAGAAATTAATTAGTTTTTTTTCATTTGAAGATACAGATTATACGAAGTTTATTAGTACTATCATTACTGGATTGCTAAATGAAAAGATTAATCTTAATGATATCTATCTTATAGTTCCAGATATAGAATGTATACAGGAAAATCTTACCCTAATCACAAACAACTTAATTAAAATAAATCCGAATAGATTGAAATGTAAACTGCCTTTGAATGGAAATCACTATTACATCAAACTATGCGTAAAATATAAAGATGGATTGGTAACCTTAATGAATTTTGTTTTAGTAGATTACAAATCCGGAAGCAATTTATCAAAAATCGACAGTGTATTGTTTCCGTTAAGATTAGATATGATTAAAGAACAAGTGAAGTCTATATTTGAAACGAGTGACTATCAAGAATGCTATAATAGTATATATTCAATCACAAATAATCATGAGGTAACACATTTTATAGTGGGTCAGTTGCTATCTATATCAAAATTACTATTAGAAGTTAAAAAATTAAGTCATCACAAGCATGGATATGCTATAAAAAAATTAGCAAGAGAGTTTTTCTTAGAGTGTGATTATAATAATTTATCAGTTACATTAATTTTATCTTGTTTTCCTGATGTTGAGGAAATGCTCGAATCTATGTATTTAAAGTATTCAGCTACTATGAAAAATACAATACATAAAATTCGTAAAAGCAAAAAAAAGATTGACGCAAAATATGCCCATGAAACACTTGGTATCCCATATAAACTCTATCAGTTGGAAATTGATCCTACTTATAAAATTGATGATTTACCAAATAATTTTGCATATTACAGAGACGATACAAGAAATATCCATACTAATCCATTAGAAAGTTATAAATGATGAAAAAAATTTTGATTTTACATCCATATAGAGAGTCTTACACAAATATTTTAAGTTGTTTGTCCGAGATTCACCAGTATACAATACTTATTGATGAATCAAAGAAAGAGTCTTTTTCAAACTCAAGTTTAAAGAATATCGAAATAGCAGCTGTTAATAACTATCAAATTAATTGCAGGACAAAAGCAGAAGAGCTATTGAGTAATAATCATTTTGCTGCAATCATTGCCTTAGATGAGTTCGATGTTATGTTGGCGGCAGAATTAAGAGAAAAATATCAAATTGATGGGCAAAACTTAGCCGAAGCAGTTGTTTTTCGTGATAAAAATATGATGACGAAAAGAGTTAAAGAATTGGGATTTAGAATACCAGAGTCTCAAGAAGTAACAAAATTTTCGGAATTTAAGGCATTTTTAAACAAGTATAATGATATTATTGTAAAACCTTTAAGTGGTGCAGGATCCGTAGATACTTTTCGTGTTCAACATACTGATGATATAACAGAATTAGATTCAAAATTATTCGGAAAAGAAGAGAAATTTCTTGTCCAGGAATATATTGATAAGGATATCTATCATATTGATGGCTTTGTTAGTCATGGTGAAGTTATTTATTGTGAACCATCAAAATATCTTTACAACCCATTGTTAATCAAAAAAGGCATTTCTGCAGCTGCGATTTCTTTAGATAGGGATAGTATTGATTCTCAAAAATTGGTTGATTATGCAACCTCCTTATCAATGAAACTTTATCCTAGAGGAACTTTTTTATTTCACCTGGAGGTTTTCTATGATTTAACGGATATTATCTTCCTTGAAATTGCTTGTCGAGTTGGAGGAGCTCGTATAAGACAAAATCTAGAATATAAATTTGGTTATAGCCCGTATAAATTACTGATTGATAGTATTAGTGGACTACAGTTACCTGAACTTCCTGAGAAATATCCAAACACGGCATGGCTTTTGACTGCTAAAAGAGATGGGAGAATAATTGAATTACCCAATATAACTGAGGCGATAAAACAAGAATTTTCGATTTTTGATTATATTGAGTATGTAAAAATTGGTCAGCAAGTAAATAGTGCCTTTCATAGTGCAGACGCCGTTATTGGGTTATCTCTAAGTGGTGAAAATTTTAAAGAGACAGAGAAAGCTCTTTTATCAGCTGAAAAATGGCTACTGAAACATACGAGGTATGACTTATGAAGTACTTTATTTATAGATACAATCCTACTGGTATAGGAATTAAACCAAATAAAAATTTATCAATTATTTGCCCTGAGCATTTAAAGAATACCTACTTTGAACTATCCTTTTCTGAGGAAAGTATATTTACTATTGATAACTTTGATTTACCAGATTTAATGATGTTTTTTTATAGACGAGATCATATTTCAGATATTTTTACACTTGATGAAGGTCTAATGCATATTGTCGGTATTTTAAAATCTGTCTTTACTGATGAAAAAGATGCTTGGAAAGTTAATCTAGCCTATAAAGATAAAAAAATGATGCGACAAATTTTGGAAGGTAAAGTACTGCAACCCGAGTTACTCAATCCTAATGAAACTTTACCGAAAGAATTTATGATTAAACCTCGTAGTGAAGCATCTGGAAAAGGAGTTTCGAATGTCTCTAAGGTGCCAGACTATTACAACAGTAAAGATTATTTACTTGAAACGACTGAAGTGTTTGATACGATGTTTACTTGTGATGGTGTTGCTGTCAATGGGAAAATAATTTATTTCTTTACGCATGAGTATGTTGGAAATGTTTTGGATATAAAGAAAAAATTCTATAATATTATCAAAACAAATTCTAAATACAATGATGATACGTTCATAAATAGATTGCAAGAGGAGACCCAGAAAGTAATATCTCTTTTAGGAATTGAAGAGGTGGTTCCATTTCATGCGGAATTTTTCTATCATTCTGCAGCTGATCGATTAAGTTTTTGTGAAATTGGGAAACGTTTTGGTGGTGGTAATATTCCCCTATTGATAAAACAGGCTTTTCAATTTGATATTCTTGAAGCTTATTGGCAATTAAAAAGTAATGGTTCCTATTATGCAGAGTATATAAGTCAACCGAAGCGTTATGCTTCAACAATAGCTATTTTTCAAAACGGAAAGAAACAGTATCCACCAACCTTACCAGTAGAATTTGACTACTTTAGAGAATATCCTGAAAAATCAGATCAAAAGGCAACTTCCTTAGAAGATTTAAGATATCTAGTTTCCTTCTCGGCAGATTCTTCAGCAGAATTTGAATATATTTTTGATAAAGTGAAAGGGTACCTATATGGGCAAGGAAACTAAAAATATTTCTTTAATGTTAGTTCGTGGTCAGACAACTCATTTTGGAAATATAATTTTTGATTATGCTAATAAACTGTTGATTGCCAATTTAGCTACGAAATCATCATTTTTTATGATGCTTTATCAGTCAAGTGAATCTATTATTCAGCTGTGTCTTAATCTTTTTGCTGGTCACCTTGCAGATTTTAATGATAGAAAAAAAATACTTATCATAACTGATTTAATTTCCGGTATAGTTACCTTTCTGCTATTCTTATTTTATAATCCAAACCATATTTGGGCTTTTATTATTGTAAATATTATTCTTGCTGTCTTATTTAGTTTTAATCGACCTACTTATAAAGCAATTGTAAAAGATTTGTTAACCAAAGAAGGAATCTATCGCTATAATTCATTGTCAAAAATCTTAGCAGAAGTTGTAGCGGTTTCAGCACCACTAATTTCCGTATTTGTGATTCAGCAATTTGGATTTAGATATGGTATGCTAATAAATTCAATATCGTTTTTTATTTCCGCACTTTGTGAATATCGTTTTCATATTATATCTCATAGTGAATCTAATAAGACGGATTTATTTAAGGGAGTTATTGAGGGTTTTAAATATGTGATTTCTGATAAATCGCTATTAATAATCGTAATAGCCAGTGCCTTTCTTAATTACTTAGATGCTATTTATGCTTTCTATTTACCATTTACTTCTACATTTTCTGGGTTTAAAAATATTTATGCCTATATCTTAGTTGCTCAGTCTATTGGTAGTATGCTTGGTGCCTTCTTAATAGGAATGACAAAAAAACAATTGCTACCAGTAAAATTCTTTCATTTATTATTCCCAGCATCACTAGCTTTGCTTCTATTAGGATTCTTTCATACCTCTCAGATAACTATACTATTTCTTTTTGGTTTGTTTACGTTTAGTGTTACTATATTTAACATTAACTTAATGTCTTATCTTCAGGTGTATATTGATTCAGAATTTTTAGGTCGAGTTTTTAGTATAATTTTTACAATTAGTGGTCTATTTGTTCCACTAGGTAGTTTTACTGCGGCAGCAATAAATGTAAAAAATTGGTATATTTTTCACTACATTGGTATTGGTCAACTGTTTATCTACGTTATTTGTTTGATAATTTTTAAGATGTTACAGAATATTAATGAATAGACAACATAATCATATTATGATTACCTGATAAATAATACCTCTATCATAAGTCAACTTAAGACTCCTTATACAATGTTAAACTTAAAAAATACATGCACTATTATTCTAGTAGCATGTATTTTTACTTATCTCTTTTGTTATAACAAGTCATGAATTTGTAGGTTTGGAATTTTTAGTTACATTTGGTTATTGATCAATTATAATTTCCATAATATCTTCAATCCCACAATCAAGTGTTATACAGATTTTTAATAGAACATCGGTTGTGATATTTTCCCCTTTTCCCAATTTTGCGATCGTGGAAGAACTAATCCCAGTTTCTTGCTTAAGCTTTGTTTTTGTTCAATCTTTATCAATGAGAAGTTTCCATAATTAATTGTAGCTAAACCTCATCTGAGTTTTCTCCTTTGTTCCATGAAATACCG
>SAAR01000730.1 GCA_009916335.1 Erysipelotrichia bacterium
TTTCCATTTTAAAGGAAAGTAAAAAATTTCAAAAAAATACCTCTCTTTTACGAATATATAAATGAGAGGTATTTTTATGAAGAAAATTTATTATGATAATCTAATTTCTAAATTCTTTTCTGATGTCCAAAACAATCTCATAGAACGAACTGGTTATGTTACAGTATACAGACAGTCCGGACTTATTCTGGGATGGACAGCAGGTGGAGATACACCAAACCAACATTTCAATTATTAACTGAAATCAATAATCATTTCTCCTCTACCAGTTTAGAAGAATGCTTCTGATATTGGAAGATACGAACTAGTTTGTTCTCTTGCTGTGTACTTATTTTAAAATAAAAGTAGTGATCTTGACAATCTTTCGCATTTTCTTTATTAAGTTTAAAGTATCGCTTATGCGTCATTGCCATCTCCCTCAAAATAGCGTCTGTTAGAAATGGAAGTGGGATATCAAGAGTAGAATACTTGTAAAAATCTTCTTCAAACTGAAAATAAGAATCTGAGAAATAGTCTATCTGAAGCTTATTCTCATATACGTCTTTCTTTATCAAAAAGATCACCTTCCCATAAATTGATATTCAAAATATCTTCAACCTGAAGCAACTGATAACCGTCAGTTGTTTTTATTGTAATTTCTTTTGGGCTAATTTCTGTTATCGTCCCAATTTTAATGTGTCTTCTGTTGTTTACTCTTATTGTGAATAGTCCTGCTAACTGCCCTGCATATAATTGGCTAATGAGTTTTAACTTACTAATAAGTGTCAGCTCTGAACTCACATCTTCTTTAGTTTTATCGTCGTTTAACAAGGTAGTGTGTTCGGATAGAAAGAATCCCATCCATTTCAACATTCCTCTATCTTGGTGTTCCCTAGCCGATTGGAACGGTAAATAATTTCTATCAATCATTTTAATCCATCTAATCCACCAGCCGAGTGACCTCCAACCAATTTACTCCTAGCAATACTACGAGAGGCTTCTTGCAATGAATTAGCCTTTTGAAGCATAGTAAATCCAAATTGATTGCGAATACTATCAATCGCTGACTGAAGCCATTCTTCTTTTTCAATTTTTTCAATATCATCAAATAATGAGATTAATCCAAATGATTCATCCACAAAGCCTGAATAATTAACACCAATACTACGTACCGATCCACTCTCATATTTTTTATGAAACAGGGTAAGAACATGATTAATCAATTCTTTTGTGTTGTTCGTTGGTTCAACTT
This sequence comes from Erysipelotrichia bacterium, assembly GCA_009916335.1. The sequence continues at coordinate 1,232 of SAAR01000730.1, forward strand.
TCATATGAACTTGAATAGGACGTTTTTCTTCCTTCCTCGAATAACCTACAAAGATGGAAACATTTGTTGTTTTCTTTTGAGCTCTTCTTAAACGAATCGCTACTTGTTCAGCCATTTCTCTTAAAACTAACTCAATTTCTGATTGTCTATCATAATCTCTTGGTAACACCTGAGAATTTCCTAGTCCCTTGGATTTTGCTTTATAGGGTTTATGGACGTTGCTCTCATCAATGCCATTGGCATGAAAAAATAAATCCATACCAACAACACCGAATTCTTTTTTTAAGATATCTGAGTTACAGTTTGCTAAATCTTTAATTGAGTAGATTCCCAATTTGTTA
>SAAR01000152.1 GCA_009916335.1 Erysipelotrichia bacterium
ATAACGATTCAGAGGTGATTTTTTAGTATAACTATCGTTTCCGCACCCGCATAGCGGGTGGTTTTATGATTCGCGATTACATCGCGAACCAGTCTAAAGACAATAATAAAAAAGTAACTACAAAGGCTGTAAACCCTTGTAGTTACTACGTTTTTGCTGGTGATCCAGGAGGGATTCGAACCCCCGACCCACGGCTTAGAAGGATTTCTGTAAACGCTTTAACCATGCGGTTTTATAGCCTGACCCACTGGATGCTAGCATATATAATTGCATATTTACGATATTTTTTTACGCTAGTACAGGTATATCGACACACTATCCCCCAAAAAAAGTTGACCACAACCTTTTTTTGTGAGGATTTTTCTATTTATGAATATTTATATTAGTTATATTTACCGCTAGGATTCCATAAAATTTCTAAATTCGCATTTTCACTATTAGGTGATTCTTTTGTTGAGAGTTTCTTTACTTGTACTAAAATAGGTAACTCATAACTAGTACCAGTTATAATACATTGTCCAGGAGCTAAAGTCGGAATCTGCCTTTTAGAAACAGAATCTAATGTACTTATTGTATTAGAAATCATAAATAAATCATTATCATTAACCAAGCGATGAATAAAGTAATTATGGATTTGGGACATAATTGTTGGCGAAATATCCGCTGGCCTTTGACTTGCCAAAGTTACATAAAAACCAAATTTTCGGCCTTCTTTGATAATTTCTTCAAAAACTTCTAATCGATAATCTTTCCATGCTTGATCTTCTCTATTAGACTGAGCAGACAATATATTATGCGCTTCATCAATTATCAAATGTGTTGTACGTCCAATTTTCTCTCCATTTGCTACAACTTCCTTCTGTAAATCATATAGATAGTTAGTTAATAATAATGGAATAAGCTTTTTAGCTGTTGTATTACAATCTCTTAATGAAACAACTGTCAATACATCATTCCAAACATCAAAGTCAGAGCTTATCTTAAAAATTTTATTGATAATAGCGGACTGACTTTCAATTCGGCTAATTAGAGGTGCGATAAAATCATATTGGACTGTATTATATGACAAACAATAAATGAGGTGACAGACTACACTGATAGTTATTTTTTGCATAATCCCTACATTATTCTTCATACTATCATCCATCAATTCAAACTCTAATTTTTTCTGAAAATCAGATCTATATTGCTTTAACTCAGAATCATTTTTAGTATTAATATAAAAATTATTCGGGATATAATATGTTGCTTGTGATGAGTGCCACAGACAGGAAAAAAGAGCCACTATATCCTCTGACCAAATTTCATCTCGGTTCTTATTAGTTATCTCCTCAATACTACAAATAAGCTTATTTAAAAGCAACAATGAATGCTGATTATTATTGCTTTTAAAAACGTTATAAAATGCACTTCCAATACCATTTATTAAATTATCAAGAGAGATATCATTACTTTCAGCATCTACAAAATATTTTATTGCATTATGTAAGAATGGTTTTTGAACTTTTTCAGTTGCAGAAAAAAGTATTGCAAGTGTATCTATATTCCAAAAATATTTTGCAGGCAATGGTAATTTGTCGCCTCCTTTTTTGCCTGTTCCTAATTTAATAACTTGTTTACTTCTTTTTAATACACTTTCACCCACATATTCACCATTAAAGTCTATAACAATGAAAGATGAACTATTTTGTAAACTAATCCGCCCTGAATTGTTTAAATTAAAAAGCTCCGTAAATAACTTCGTTAATGTATTAGATTTCCCACTACCTGTATTACCAAAGACTCCTATATGAGTATTAAAAAGCCTTTGCCATGGTAATCCTATCGGAACAGAACTAGATAAAGTACTTCCAATTGGAATCATATTATTATCAACTACTTTATTGGCAGTCAGAATTGTACTAATTTCTTCAAAGGTTAGTAATGTAACTTCTGCATAAATCAATGGAAATAATTTCAGACCATACTCAACCTCACCATTAATTAAATTCCCTATAATTGATACCTCAATAATCCGTTGGTAGCGACCTTTTGAAAAAGTATGATTGGTAGGGTCTTTAAGTAAATCTTCTAAATATTCCCGCTCAATACGACCTATAATTCTATTACTGCCTCTAATAATTCCTACATATGATCCATTTGAAACACCAGCATAATATATACCGTTATAATGTATTTGCTCTAAATCAGTTCTATCATTCATAAGAATCCTGACTTTAGTTCCATTAACTTCAATTACATTTCCAACAATATATGGGATTTTCATCACTCTGCTCCTAATAGATTTAGCAAATAATCAAAATCACCTCTAATACTTTGCATATCAACTGCAAAATCAGGAATGAAGTAAACATTATTATAACCTTTAAAATATTCCTTCATTGTTTTACAACTGTTCGGTGAAAATGGAATTATAAAAACTTGCAATTCTGGATTTAGTAAGGACCTTTTTACTATAGAGCGAATATGTTCATCAGAAAAAGAAAACCCGAAAACTATTAGTGTTGTCTGCTTCTTCTCTAATTCATAACTAAGAGCTCTCAAAAGCTGATAATAATATTGATTAAATACAGTTTCTTCAAATTTTCCTTTGTTAGGATTAACTATAGGCAACTGTTTATATGACGCATAAAAGTCTTGTAACAAACACTCTTTTAAATTTCCATCATCATTATCTGAATTCTTATCATTTAGCTCGTATACATAGTCATCTAAATTTGTAGACTCCATAGTTTCAAGACGTTTAACTACGCGCCTAGCAATATCGGTATTAATTTTTTGATCTATTTCATCAAAAATCCCAAATCTCTCATCTAAATAGATATATTCTTTATCTTCTGAATATCTCCATAAAACAGATCCATGTAACTTATATAAATTTATCAATGATAAATCTCTACGATAATTATCATTAAAACCACTGTGAGATATGTTTATATTATAATTCTCTGAATTTATCGTTCTCTGAAAAAATCCCCTTGAACCATCATTAAACCATAATAACGGATTATTTTTTAATGAAATATCAAATATACATTCAAACAACAAATCATAATTCGTAGTAAAAATATTAATCCTTTTAGATTGTTCAACTCCTGTATTTGATAGGTATATGTTCATCCATCGAATAAATCTGAAATAGTTATACACAACTCGTTCATTATTATCTAATTCACCCGCGGGTTTCTCTAAAATAGACATTACATCTATTTCATTTCTAGTCTCCTGAATAATAGATAAATAATAATAAACATACAAAATAGATTTAGAGATCTCACTCAGATTTTTATGTGTCAAAACATCTTCGAACGAAAATTCCACAGAAGTTGGTAATGCAAGTGTTTTATATAGGGGTGTGCTCATACCCGAACCAATTAAAAAATTTATATTATTACCTGCAATCTTTTGATAAAAATCATCATTTATCATGCATTAAGTCCCCTCTCTAAGTTTCTCTTCGTAAAGTTTCATCAACTCAACAACACATTCTTCTTCTGTCATTTTAGTGCTGAACCCATACGCACTCATAACCGCTTTATTGTTCTCTCTATGTGCACTTCTCAGCTCAATAGGCATCAATAATTCATCATATAAGTCTGCCAAACTTGATTCAGGGTATTGTTTGCGAATCTGTAAAATTTTTTCTCCTGTTTTTTCTAAAATACTTTTTACCTGCACTGTTAATTCCGGCCACGGAAAAGTATTAAAAACAATCTCTGCCGAATATCTATAATCACTTTTTAGTCTTCCACAAAAAGCGCGCATCCACGCCATATGCACATTAGAGGTTAATATAGCAAAATGATATTTTTCTGCATTTGGAACAATTAATACAAGATTAGTTGCAATTGTTTTAGCATCCAAGTACCCTATAGGAACGTAACGTCTTCGTTCCGATGAAACACTAGGGACAACTAAATAGTTAGATTGTGGTTGTCGTATGTTTGTAAATAAGTATGGCACAACTGCCTTTTCTCTTGTAAATTTACTTGAGCTTGATAATCGTAACTCTCTAACTTTTTCTAATCGTTCTACAACAGGCCTAATGTTCCTATATAGTTTCGGTTCAACATCTTTCAACCATAAACAGTAACGCATCCTATTATTTATGAATTCAGCGGCTCCTATACAAGGTCTGATATAATCCTCTAAAATCGGATAAGAAGTTACTAACTCATTTTTCTCTTTTTCATCAAGTAACAAATTTCCACCATCCGTTGGTTGACTGCCCTTCATCATTTTTAATGAAATGTTAAGGGGTTTAGTTCTAGATGATATAAACACATTCGGGGCATCTATTAAATAAGCGTTAATATTTTTACAAGCAATTTGAAGATTATCATTATATAAATATTTTTGATTCTTGTATCTACCTTTACATGCAAATCCAATTATCACACAATGCACCTTTGCTTGATTCTTAGTTTCACTGCTCCAGACAAAAGTTTTATATGCAAAAATTATTTCACAACTATGTAATATATCTTCCCATAACAAAGGAACTTGTTCACCCTGAGTAATACTATTCGTAGAAACAAAGGCACACTTAATATTAGTATCTAAAATAAATTGACTTGCTAATTTGTACCAAATAGAAACATAATCTAATTTACTTCTTTTCTTAGTCCCCGCAAAAACTTTATCCATATCCTGACGCTGAGAATCTTGCATATAATTAGTTCCTACAAATGGAGGATTCCCGAAAATATATGAAACGTTTTCTTTGAGTACAATAGATTCCCAATCTATTTCAGCAGCATTTCCTTCAAAAATATTTGAATACGATTTAAGCGGCAAGAAATCCATTTCTTTATGAATAATCGCCTCTGTTTCTTTAAACATTTGTGCTTCTGCAATCCAAATAGCTGTTTTAGCTACTGATACTGCAAAATCATTAATTTCAATACCATAAAATTGTTGAATACTAACCTTTATAGGATTAAATTCTTCTTCTTCAAAACCAAGCACACCAGTCCCCGATGAATCGGTAATCGTTTCCCTCAAAATATCATTTTCTAGTCGACGTAACGATAAATAAGATTCTGTTAAAAAGTTTCCTGACCCTGCTGCTGGATCAAAAAAAGTTTTAGACGCCATCCTATCTTGTAACTCTTTTAATTGTTGAATTTTCTTCTTACCATCTTTACGAGACATGGCTTCTTTAAATTCATTTCTGAACTCATCTAAGAATAACGGATCAATTAGTTTATGAATATTTTCAATGCTAGTGTAATGCATTCCTCCATGACGTCTCGTATCAGGATTTAAAGTGCTTTCAAATATTGCACCAAAAATAGTTGGAGATATTTCGCTCCAATCAAAATTACAAGCATCTTCAAGTATGAGGTTAACAGTATCTTCTGAAAATTGAGGGATTTCAACCAATTCACTAAAAAGACTTCCGTTCACATAAGGGAATTCCAGTAATTTTTCTGTTTCATAAGGGCTACGGTTAGATTCTTCAGTATCTAATATACGAAATAAATCCATCAATGCGTTTCGAACCTGGTGTAGTTGAAAATCCTGCAAATAATCATGAAACAAATTTTTCTTTCCAAATAATCCTGAGTCTTCTGCATATAAACAAAATACTAGACGAACACATAACTTATTTATATTATGTAAAATTTCTTCTTCTGTTAACGAAGCATTAATCTTATACTGTGCCAATAAAGAATCATATAAACGCGCTACTAATTCCCCTGCTCCCTTAGAAATTTCCATTTCTCGTTCTATATGACTACTCCTTATATCAACCAAGAAGTTAAGTCGATAAAAATCAGACCCCAGTTTTTTCAACTCTATAATTTCATCAGAATCATTAGGCCGTTCCATATCTAACACATGAAATTCCTTAAAGTTACAACTTACAATCCACCGTGGACGTTCACTATAAGGTAATGCTGCTGCATATCGTTTAGCCTGCTCAGCAGGTGTTAAAACGGAACCGTCCGATTGACGAATTGCTGAGTTAAGATCTTTACCTAAACTTTTCTGTTCAATCATTGTGTGTGTGGCAGGAATCATAGCATCAATATAGCTAGTATGACCTAATTGCACCCGTTGTTCAAAAGCTATAAAATCAGCAGGATTCTCTATACCATACACATTTTGAAGCAACTCCATCCAAAACCGCTGAGTATCTTGCTTTTCATCACCTATATTCTCCCATTTTTTAGCAAACTCTTTTGCTGCCTTTTCTTGTTGTTTTTGTGTTAATTCCATCTATAATCCCTTTATTACCTTATGAAAGCATTCTCTAATTAGATATTACACATCAAAATGTTTGGGTAAATTTTCTGATTGTTGAATGGCTGTTTCTTGTTCTTTAATCGCAGCCTCTGTCTGTAATCGATTCCACTCTAAAGCATAATCAACAGCCACCTTCATAGCATCTTTTTTCTTCAATGCTATCCAAAGATTAATCCGCTCCTCTAGTTCTTTCGAATATGTAGCATATAAATAACACCCTGTCGCCATTGTAGAGATATGTAATCGAATGATTTTCCCACTTGATAATCGTAAGGCTAATATATTAGTTCCTTTTGTAGGCCAGGATACAGGATTCCCTAACCAAGCACATTTATCTAAAGCTATATAAAGCTGGACTAATAGCGGATAGCCCTCCATTAATATGCCCATATTATTAGGGAAAGCAGCAAAAGCAGACTGTTGATTTATAGAATGCCCTAACAAAATAGCTTTACGCTCAACTTCTGCTAGCTCCTTTTCTACTTTTTCAAAGTGATTGATTATAGAATTACTCTTATCCCCCTCTAATAACAAAAAATTAGCCGCAAAAATAGGAGGTTCTCCTTCTTTAATACCTTTAGAAGCACCATAAGTTAAATATTCATCTACTTGAACCTCTATTAAGCCCGCACTGGCCTTAAATTCAATTTGATTTCCCATTTCTTGCGTAAAGCTAATAAAATGCTCTTCTTGATCTAATAACCACTTTAGATAAAACTCTTCCCTTACTGGCGTATCTGTCAACTCTTCTAATGTACAGTTAAAGAACTGCGCAATTTTATTCAAAGTCTCTAAAGTAGGTTGAGATACTTCCCTCTCGTAAGATGAAATCTGCCCCTTAGTCATTCCTAATAAAGCACCAAAATCGCCTTGTGAAAGTTTATAACTTTTTCTAAGGTTTTGAATTTGCATACCATAATTAAATCCTACTTCAGAGTCTCTATCTCCTACTATATGTTTTATTCTTTCACTTATATTTAGTCTCATTCTATTCTCCAGTTTATTTCAGTAATTTTAAATTGCATATTGATATTCAGTCAATTTTAAATTACAATTCAATTGTAGTTGATAAAATGCAATTTTGAATTGCTTTTTATGGAACTGCATGGTTATAATTTATTTTACATTTTCAATTCAATTATATCATACCAAAGGAGGTGATTATTATGAGCAACCACTTTTTAACAGCCCAAGAAACAGCTAAAAACTTTTTTAATGGCAAAGTATCTACTGCTTCTATCTATCGGTTAGCTGCAGCTGGTGAGATTCCAAATATTAAAATCGGAAAAAGGATTCTCATCAACATTAAAAGGTTAAAAGCAAAATACACATAAAATCATAACCACCCGTAGAACGGGTGGTTTGCTCTGACCCTATAAGGGTCTTTCTCTAGTGGTAGCCCTCTAAAGAGGGCTTTGAATGATCTGACAACCACTCTATTACCACTGGCTGCCCCCTACTCGGGGGCTTTTATTTTGCCTATTTTACCGACTCACCCGTAAACGGGTCGGTATATTCTTTAAAGTTTAATGTATCTTGTGCTATATCTTCTTGTAGTTGATTGCGAATATACTCTTTTATCGCTCCTTCGTATCTTCCCACTGTATCCACATAATATCCTCTACACCAGAAATGTCTATTTCCATACTTATATTTTAAATTTGCGTGTTTATCGAATATCATGAGGCTACTTTTGCTTTTTAAATATCCCATAAAACTTGATACACTTAAATATGGTGGAATAGTTACTAGCATATGAATATGATCCGGACAGCATTCTGCCTCTATAATCTCTACATTTTTTCTATTACATAAATCTCTTAAAATTTTACCTACATCAGCTTTTATCCGACCATAAATTATTTGTCTTCTATACTTTGGTGCAAAAACAATATGATATTTACATCTCCATTTACTATGTGATAAGCTTTTTACGTCATTCATTGACATTGAACCTCCTATCTTGAAATGTTGTGGTTGCCAGACCAACTTCATTTTACCACTAGGAGGTTCTTTCCTTTTCTCTAAGAATTTTTTACCGACCCCCAGTTTAACTGGGG
>SAAR01000731.1 GCA_009916335.1 Erysipelotrichia bacterium
CATAATATCTGGCCTAACTGTGAGGTTATCGAGCAAGCGCCATCTACGCGGTCTTCCTCAAACACTCATGATCCAAGATGTTTTCTAAAATGTGACTCAAAATTACCAAACTGGAAATGGAAGACAGACAGAGCAACAAGCCGCTATTTTCGTACATAACTTTATAAGAACATTGGCGTGGCACAAATCAGCTGTACTCGAGAGTTTGAGCGTGAAATATGGTAATGTATCGGTTCGTACTTTGAACTTTACCATGAAAAAGAAAATATCTAACAAAAACTAACAAAAGAAATATCACGCTTAAACTCACAAATTTGCTAAATTACATTATTTTTGATGAAGCACAAACAAAATTGATATTGTTTCACGTATCCACTCACATACTGAATTTTGTTGGGATTAAATTTTAACTATTAATTTATTAATTCTACTTAGAATTAACTACATTTGCAAATAACTAAGAGAGGTCAAGTTAATGCCACTCCGTAAGATAATGAGCCCCTGAGGACCATGCCAGTCTTATCCACAACCTGTGCGCCAACAACCACAAAAGAAAGACGCTGTGAAACCACAGCCAGAGTACAAGCCACAGGAAGCGAATAAGAAGTGAATAACCACAACACGCTGTGAGAACCCTCGATAAACTTCGGTTTGAGTGATTTGAGCGTTAGTTCTTTTTGTGTATGCTACATATCTGTTTATTAAATTCTCAAAGAGTTCAATAAATTAATTTGTTATAAAATTCTATTTTCAAATTGGACTAATATTGTGTTGAAAAGGCGATCGATGCAAATCTAAATGTCATTCTGAAAGGGTATTCGTTAAATTCGATGTATATCAATTGAGCTCCAGATTGGGTTCTTATATTTTTCACTTGTTTTACACTCAAATTATAAGTTACGAGTTTGTTGTAACTTATTTTTTAGAACTTCAAAAATAATTATGTTCTATGGTCAACAATCATACTAAATGTTTGATCCACTTCGATGACCTAACCAACAAAAACTATTGGTGACATATTGTAAGATATAGCAAAGCAGGCTGTTCAAAAAACAAACCAAGTTGCTGACAAAATGGCACCGAAGATTGAGGTTGGTGTATAAAAAACTAAAGAATGGGCTACAGATGTGTTTGTTCCAAATATGAAACATCTTGGAGATTAGACGGCCTAATTTGCTAAAGAAAAAGTAGTGCCTGCGTTATAAAAGATAACCTTGGAAACTAAGGAAATATTTGCAACATAACCAAAGTAGGAAATGTAAGACCCAACATTACCCGTCATGCCAAGCACAGTCGCCCGAGAAATGCAACAATGAGCATATTTAGTTTTATTACTACAATATAGAGCCATCCGTCACTTCTATACTCAGTTATGAGTTAAGTTTGCGTTTCTTTCAATGTGATTTTCGATTCAATACAATCTAAAAGAGTTTAACAAACGGTAGTAAAATAAAATAAAAAAATCTTTAATAAATAGTTGATTTTAAACAAAATAAAATTTAGAATCTCATTTTTTAATTTTTCTCCGAATCAACCACAAAATCATGCCAAAAAGCGCTAATATAGCC
>SAAR01000732.1 GCA_009916335.1 Erysipelotrichia bacterium
TTGATAACTAAACTTAATCCCTTTACCTTTTATACTTTGATAATTTTTTGGTTTATCTTTAATATCCACATGATTTTTCATTGCTTCTTGAATAATGGCATGTGCAATCGGATGTTCACTATATGCTTCACCAATCGATGCAATTTTAATAAGTTCTTCTTCTGATATATGAAATGTCTTGATTTCTACGACTTCAGGTTTCCCTTTGGTGAGTGTTCCTGTTTTATCAAAGAAGACTATTTCACCTTTAGAAAGTTTTTCAATAGAATCCCCACCTTTAAATAAGATACCTTTTTTTGCTGCATTTCCAATACCAGCAACAAAAGATACTGGGGTTGCAATCACTAAAGCTCCTGGACAAGCAATAACAAGCATGGTGATCGATAATCTTATGTCTTTTGTCATGATAAAGATAAAAATCGAAAATATGACAATTAAAGGTGTATAGTATTTTGAAAATACTTCCATGAATTTCTGCGTTTTTGCTTTACTATCTTGTGCTTCTTCAACCATATGAATCATTCTTGATAATGTCGTATCTTCGCCTACCTTTGTTACTCTCATTTTTAAGTAACCAGATGTAACCACTGTAGATCCGATGATAGCATCAGAGATATCTTTTTCTACAGGCATTGATTCACCAGTCATCATTTGTTCGTCAATGAATACATTTCCTTCAATGATGATGCCATCGGTTGGTATTTTTTCACCTACTTTCACAAGTAAGATATCACCAACTTTAAGTGAATCCAAGGAAACCATATCTTCCTTATCTAAGGTTATTAAACGGGCTTGTAATGGTTTTAAATCCATCATCGCTTTCAGTGAACTTCGTGTCTTTTCTAATGACATTTTCTCTAAATAATGTCCAAGTGTAAAAAGATAGGTTACTGCTGCTGCTTCAAACAAATCACCAATCATATATGCTGCAATCACAGCAATCGTTACCAGTAAATCGATCCCAATTATTTTATATTTTAAATCCATAAAAGCTTTTTTAAAGATATGAAATCCAGCAAAGATAGTTAATAGCGTCATGATGATGAATGAAACCAGCCTAGACTGGTTTAATTCATTAAAGATCATCGATAAAATAAACAATGATGAAATGAAAATAATGTATCCGTGTTTTTTTAAGATATTTTTCATCTTACTTACTACTTATAACCTTGTATCCTAAATCTTTAACAACTTTTAAAACACTTTCATCACTTTGTTTCATTTCATCATAAACCACTTCAACTTTTGAAGCATTAAATTTAACAACAGCTGTTTCGATCCCCTCAAGTTTTATTAATGTCCCTTCAATTCTTCTAATGCATGATGGACAAGTCAGTGTTTCGAGTTGTAGTACTGTATTTTTCATTTTTTTATCACCCTTTCTAGTTTCAGTATAGAGGATATAACATGATATTTCCTTGACATAAATCAAGTTTTTATACGAATATAAAAAAGAATTCCAACATTGGAACTCTTCTTTTCAACATCTTTGATTTAGTTATCTTTGAAACTTTGACATTAATTTTAGGACTCCATACCATAAACTTATTAATATGAAAAT
>SAAR01000733.1 GCA_009916335.1 Erysipelotrichia bacterium
ATATAGCATCGTGTTATGCAAATGGGCAAAAAGCCAAGGAGAGATACTATGGTGGAGTGTTACAAAAGATATTGATGATATATGTCGTGATGGTTGGAATTGGCAAAGTAAAAAACCAGATGGATCTGAATGAATAAAATAGTTATTTTACTTTCAACATACAATGGAGAAAAATATATCAAAGAGCAGTTAGATTCAATATTCGCACAAAACGATAAAGAGTTTAGGCTTATAGTGAGAGATGATGGCTCAATAGATAAAAGTTATGAGATACTTCAAGATTTTGCTCAAAATACATCTTTACATGTAAAGCTTTTGGAAGATAGAACAAACTTTGGAGTAAAGAAGAGTTTTGAGCTTTTGATGAAAGAAGCTATTAACATGAATGCTCAGTATATTATGTTTTGCGATCAAGATGATTTATGGTTGAGTCATAAAATTGCTACGACATATGCCACAATGCAAAGAGTAGAAAATGAATACCCAAATCTTCCCCTATTGATACATAGCGATTTAAGCGTTGCAGATAAAGATTTACATGTAACAGCAAATTCCTTTTGGAAGTATCAAAACATTGATCCATCAAAAGACACATTGAATCATCTTTTATTACATAATGCTGTGACAGGTTGTACCATGATGATCAACCGAGCATTAGCCGAGAAAGTAAAAACAATCCCACAAGAGGCTATTATGCACGATTGGTGGATAGCTTTGGTTGCCTCTGTTTTTGGTAAAATAGATTATATTCATGAACCATTGATGTTGTATCGGCAACATGGCACCAATGACACGGGAGCCAAAAACTATGGATGGAGTTATTTTGTTAAAAAGTTTGTAGAAAGGCCGAATTTAGATAAATATCTAGCGCAAGCAGAAATGTTCCTTTACATGTATGAAGATACGCTTGATGACAACTCAAAAAAGATGCTTTTGGCACTAAAGCATTTTAATAGTTTTAGCAAGTTTAAAAAGATAAAAGTCATCATCAAATATAAGCTTTGGAAAAACGGCTTTATGCGCAATGTTGGTTTATTGGTAAATGCATGAAAATTCGAATTATGATTCCCATTCTTAATCCTCAAAGTTCTTTTTTTAATAAGACAATTACTACTTTACATGTACAAGCAGTGAAGTCTTCCATACTGTTAATCAATTCAGGAGATGCTATACCTAATGGTAATTTTGAAGTTGAAAAAATAGATAAAACAACTTTTAATCATGCCAATACACGAAATCTTGTTTTAAAATATGAAGCAGATTTTTATCTTTTTATGACACAAGATGCTTTGCCTTATGATGAGCATCTTATCGCAGAGCTTTTAAAAGTATTTGAAGATGAAGAGGTTGTAGTATCTTATGCAAGGCAGATTCCCTACAAAGGTGCAGATGCTATGGAAGTTTTTGCAAGAACGACAAATTATCCTGCACTTTCTCGGATAAAGTCCAAAGAGGATCTAACGCAACTTGGCATAAAAACCTTTTTTAGCTCTGATAGTTGTGCGATGTATAGAGCGAGTTATTTTAAAGAAGTAGGCGGTTTCAAGCAAGGGCTAAAT
>SAAR01000734.1 GCA_009916335.1 Erysipelotrichia bacterium
ATATATAGTAGTGTGGTTTTTATATTTCTAGGAGGTTAATAGGCAATTGAGACGCCATCAAAAAGAAGATTTAGAAGATTTAGCACTGATATGGTTATGCAAATATGGGAATGATGACCAAAAAGAAGTAGCTCTTGAAGATCTGACCAAAAAATATATAGGCATGATCTTATCTTATGCTTATCATTATGAAAGAGAGGCGAAAGTAAATGACTTATTACAATTAGGTCTTTGGGGCTTCTATGAAACGATACGACATTTTGATCCTAAATTCAGACTAAGGTTTATGAATCAAGCACGTATATACATTAAGATGAAAATCATCAAAGAAAAAGAAAAACTTACAGAGACTACTTGCGAGATGTATTCAAAAAAGTTAAGGTTAGAAAATGCCATCAAGACTTTAGAGGATCTGCCCCTATTAAATCTTTTCATATTACGCGAACGTTTTTTAGGATGTAATGTGCGACCCTACGCGAGTCTTTCAAGGCTATTAGGTATTTCTATAAGGCGCATTAGAAAAATTGAGCTACAGACACATAAAGTCCTCACGGAAGCTATTGTTGAACAGACATTGGAAGATATGGACAAAAAGAAAGGAAAATGATATGAATTTGGAAATCTCATATGATGAAATGATGAAATCCATCGCAAAACATCTTGATGAATTATATTATTATGCACTTGGACACTCCGAAGAATTTATGGATGATGAAAACGAAGAAATGGATGAACATGTAATAGCAATCAATGAAATGATGATTGAGCTCTTTTACTCTTTTAAACAAGGCGATGGAAGAGGCTTAAGTACAAGATATAGAATGCAATTTGATGATTTTGAGGAAGCAACACTAGCAGGTGATGAAATCATAAAGTATACAGATACTTATAATGATTATGATGTCGTTGAATTTGGTGATGGTGTAAATCACTTAAAATTAAGGTCTAAAAATCTTGATGAAAACAATCCCTTCGCACTGATACAGTAAATGATACTAGAAGAAATGAGGACAATAATCACTAGCAAAGGAGAAATTAAAATGTACCTAGAAAATTATTCGAATTATATGGAGAGTTTAAAAGCAAATGAGACACCAGAAAATTTTGAAAAAACTGTTAAATTTTTAGAGACATTGACAATGATTTATAAGATTGATCTTATATCCATAGGTTTAGATTCATACGGTTCTTATTTGGATGAAGTTATGATTTCTCTAAGTGAAACAAAAGAAGATTTAAGTATAAATGCACAATGGCTTATTCATGCAGCAAAAGGTTTTGCAACATACCTTTTAGAAGAACGATATATATCAAAATTAAATTTCACTCCGTTTGAAGAAGAATACCATGAATTAGCAACAACTTTAAAAGAAGGACTGAAATCATACAAAAAGACAAGTCGTCTTGGCATGACAAGTCAAAATTATAAAATCCAAAATGATCTAATGAATTTGATCTGTGAAGCTGCATTGGATAAAATTCATGATTTGAATAATCCTAAAAGTTTACTTGATGTAGGCGTTCTATACTTAGCATCTAATAAGAGAGACTACAAT
>SAAR01000153.1 GCA_009916335.1 Erysipelotrichia bacterium
TTGTACCACCATGCATTTTTGTCAGAATAAATAAAACCTAAATCCGGACTCTCTTTTTGTATATATTCATTTTTTGTTATATCTTCAGGAACTTTTCTCAAACCAATTTCAATTTCAAGGTCAGAACTTACAGTTGCTGCATACAGCATCCTTGTTTTTGGGGAATAAAAAGCAATAGTTATCCATCTATAATACACACATGCATTTGCGATAGGAACATCGGCATCGCCGTTACAACCATAGCAAGTATATGAAATATTATGATTATGGAAAATATTCTTTATTTTTTCGATGTAATCATTACGAAGATTGAGGGCTTGGGCAATCATAGACTCTAACATTTCTTTCAGAGATTCATGAGTGTCTTCTTGTGTCAGTATACGAGTGTAAAACTCTTTAGATTTGTGTCCCAAAAACTTACTCCAATTAGAATGCATCAATCCTATTGTGTTATTTTGAGCATAATAGCAAAAGCAATAATGCTCATATGTGAAACCAATTTCTATACCACGAATGGAATCATCAAAGCGATTATCCCATCGGAATGTAATATTTGAAAATCCGTTTAAGAGGATATCGGTTATGTGTATATATAGGTCGTCATTGAGTACGAATGATGTTAATCGGTATTTCCATCCATTCCTTTTGGATGCATTGGTAAGCAATAAATCTTTCTCCCAATCGGTGCGAATGTAGTAATCTATAACTCCGTCATTGATAAAGCCTTGAGCAATTTGAATAAGTTGAGTGGCAAGTTTTGTGTGAACTTGCTCATCTTTCAATAAATAGTGTTCTATATAAGTGCGGTTTTCTTTTCTAAGAAAGAAAGAACGTAAGTTGGTATCATTAAAAGATAAGTAATCTTTATAAAAAACCTGACATATCTTATTGTCTGGAATATATGCTATCAAGTCACACATAATTGCACGTTCTGATACAGACTTAGGTACGAGAACTTTAATGTTGGATACTTTTTCTTCGAAGTTAAACCATGGGCCATTCTCTCCAGTATGAAACAAAGGACGTATTGCGCCCTCAAAGAATGCATAACCTTCCAATTCGGTTATGATTTTGAACAATACTTCATTGCCATAAACTGATGCTTTTACCAATTCTTCTTTATATTGATCACTATCAGACAACAATCTTACATCAGAATCCATAGAAAGCAACTCCATCAATCCTATATTATGTTGTTCTGTATGTGTCTGCTGTTGCCTTTTCGTCAATTCTTCAAATAATCGGCAGCAACTGCAAAATGATTTGAAGTCATCAACTGTATTGCGAGCCATATTCCATGCAAAGCGAACCCAATAATGTAAATCGTTGGAGTTTGCGGAGTTAAGCATTATAGCATACATTACAGCTCTTTTGGTATAACTACCATCTAATACAGACCGCCATTCACCATCATTATCTGACCATCGCCAGGCGGGCTCAATCAGCGTATTCCAAGCACATGTAGATTTTAATGATAATAAAGCAGACAAATCATCTAGTCCAATTTCATTGAATGCTTCGACAAAAATTTCTGAAGAAACATATTGGTCAGATGACAATTCGCTAATCTTCCAAAAAAATTCAATCTTATCTTTATATATGTCTTCAGAGAACCCACCCTTCTCACATAATTTTATGAAAAGGAAATTAGCGATAAAGCGTAATATTCCATTATCAGGCAGGCGTGTTGGTTTTGACTTTGCCCAAAATGAATCAATCCAAATTATATCAATATCACGTTTCCAATTTTCAGGAAGGTGAACTATCTTTTTCTCTATTTCAGCCTTGATATTTTCGAAGGATGTCAGTGGTTTACCTCGCGAATTCATCTTTAAGTAAATGTTTTCGCTGATATTATGTTTGCCCAAATCAAAGAAAGAAAATACAATATTGTCAATATTCGGATAATCAAGTTTTTCGACTTTCACTCTCGTATGAATTACGTCTAACATTCGTAACATACTGTCAACAGTGGGATCCTGCTGCCAGTAATCCATAAACCAAACCGAGTTGATGATAGCTTCACTTGGTTTTGATGAAGGAAAGCCAATCCATTTGTTTATGGTCACAGCATAGCAGAATTCAGTGGCTGCTCGTCTGGTTTCATAAATAAATTTTGGAGAATTTTCCTCATTCCATCGTTTATTACGATAGAGTGAGAGTAAAAACAATGTTGTGAGTCGCTGTTGGCCATCAATAGGAATGAAGGTCATAAGAGAATCTCCTGTTGAGGAGTGACGCTCTTCAACGGTACCAAAAACAATCTGAAAATCAATTTTATGATCAAGTCTATTTGAGAATATATCGTTCAGAATGTTTGTTCGCACATCTTCAGCACGGGCATCTTCATTTTTACTTCGACCCTGTGCATAGTCGCGCTGAATCTTCGGAATAACAATGAAATCATAGGCATCAATTAACTTTGAATAGGTCATTATAGGTAAAGATTTACTTTGCTTATATTCTTGAATTGATGGTGTTTGATTATATTGAAAATCAATAAAACAAGGTGAATTATATGTTTGTGAAGAAGTGTAATTTTCTGATTCTTCGTTTCCTTTTGGTTTTTGTCCAAAATAGTCAGTCAGAATCTCTTCAATGCTCTTAAGGTACTCTTTTCTGTCAATGTCACTCCAGAAATCAAATTTGTTTTCCTTGTTTTCTACATTAATTTTTTCTGCACTTGTAAAGCTCTTTGTGAATACCATCATTGTACATGGAGGTACATAGTATCCCTCTGTTTGCTTTTTTATGACTACACTTCTTTTTTCAGTAAAGAGTTTTCTACCAATACTTTCATTAATATGACTACTCAGTAGTGTAAGATTAGGAAGACTCATAATTGAGTCTTCATTAACAGCAATGAAAGGATCTGCATTTTTCTTCTGTTCTGAGTTTAGGCTTTCTTTTAACTTGTCACCAACTTTAGGGAAAGGCTCATCTATAAAACTACTCATACTACTGGCATAAGCGGCATTGTTTGGAGAGATATGCTCAATATGCCAATTGCAATTATGATAGTCTTTGAAAGAAAATTTCGTAATATCTTTTATTTTGTTTTGCTCACCGGTTTTCTGATTTCCAAGCATAGCAATATTGATAAGGAGCAACAACCTATTGGTCTGATTTTTGTGGCTGTCATATCTAAAGCTCATAAGAAACGAATTGTCAATTTCTTGATCCCAACCAATAGAACGCATACATTCCAATTTAAGGTAATCTAGAAATTCTGTCTTCGTGCCTGCCGTTTCGTATTGTTTGAAAATAGGGGTAATCTCCCTACCTATTGCTCTTAGGTAGCCTATAAGGTTGTGTATTTCAGGATTGGCATACCAACCTTCAAAACAATGGAATATCTGCATACATCTATTCCATTCTTCTGTGGCTTTAGAGATTCTGTTTGATGTGTCCGCTTCACCAACTTTATCCTTGAAATAAAAATATGTGCGATATTTGTCTTCATTATGCCGATTATTGCCGCTTAGAGTCTGCATTAATTCAAAAATGAATCCAATGCATGAGGTTGGCTTTGGAGTAGAATTAAGAAATGCCCAAAAGTCATCCTCGCGGAGTCGTCGTTCAACGGCATCAAATTCTTCCGCTAACAGGCTTTGTCTAAGTTTGCCTTCTGTGTTAACAGAACCATAAGAGCCCAAAAATATTGCTTTGATCAACTCAGAATTCGTCAAAGGTATTTTCCCGCTATTTAGATTCTTAAAAGTGTCAAGTTCTCGGTCTTTCTCAACATTATGCCATATAAAACGAAGAGAGTCTGTGAAATCAGAAGGAAACTGTTGTTTTGCATTAAACCAATTTAATATAAATAATTTCGCAGCGAATAAATGAAAAAGTTCTACATTCTTTTTGGCTAATTCAAATTTATCCCATTTTCTCTCTACATATTGGTTCCATTTCTTGTGGTTTGAAATATCTTCGCAGTAATCCCCGTTAAGACAATATTTTTCTATTTGATCCAAACAAGCAGGGCGTTCGTATTCCAATTTAAACGGTGTCTTTTTATTCAGACATAGCATAATAAGCCAGATTGTAGTCAAACGTTGTTGTCCATCTACAATTCTATATTGGACACTATTATCATTACCTACGCTTCTTACCACTAATGGTTGTAGACAGTAAAAATCATCACTACATTTATTACATAAGAAATCATGTATATCTTCCAATAAATCTTCCACTTGACTTCTAGTCCATCTGTAGCCACGTTGGTAGCTGGGTATAAAGAATGAATCACCTATTATGGATGAAATTGATAATAATTCGTTGTTATTATGCTTGTTTGTAGACATAGTTTAAATTATTTGACATTATGAAAATGTTATTCGTATAATACACTATCTTCCACCTCTCTAAGAAACAGCCTTGCACACATCTCTGCATCATCACCAGCGCGGTGATGTGTACCTTCAGGGATGTTGAGTTGATCGCAGAGGTAACCAAGGGTATTGCATCCAAAATCATAAACTTGTCGGGCTGTTTTAAGAGAACATTGCCATTGTAAATCTGGAAGATGTATATGGTAGAGTTCGGCTGAGCGTTCAAGGCAACTGCGGTCGAATGGAGCATTGTGTGCTACAAAGGTATTAAACTCATCGAGGTACAAACGCTCAATCTCTTCCCAGACTTCGGGGAAAGAAGGTGAGGTTTCTGTATCTTCGGGCTGAATGCCATGACATTTGATATTCCAATATGAATAAGCATTATCCTCTGGCTGAACCAACCATGAACGTGTTTCTACTACCTCACCATTACGAACAACACAAATACCAACTTCGCAAATGGAAGCTCGTTTAGGTGAAGCGGTTTCGAAGTCAATCGCTATAAAATTCAGATTATTCATGTGACTGTATTTTATAGTATGTCAACATATTTTCTGCGAATCGCTTCATTTCATTACGAACGGATACAGGTTCAATAACTTCGATTTGGTGTGCTTGCGCTAAAAGCATTTGCAAGAAATCATAAGTGGGTCGCACATCGAAAGAGAAAAGAGTAGATTCTTCATCGCTGCTAATTTCTTGCTGTGATGAATGCAATGGAAGGGAACGGAGGTAATCAGGGGCATTCCAATATGCTCGCACTATAATATGCTCTATATCCTCATTTGTATTGGGAATGATGCCACAACAACCATCATAGTAATCCTCGATAGAGAAATCCTTATCAATCTCGAACTTCTTTTGAGTAACAGTTACGTTAGATATTCTATCTAATCCATATACTCGATATATAGGTCTGTCGTAAGTCTTTCCTCTTTTTTCTGCTTCTGTTTTCTTCCAGGCATAATATGGATTTCGACCTATAACATACCATCTCTGCTTGAATATGCGAAGATAGTATGGTTCAATCTCGAATTTATTTTCGTAATCCTTTCCGAATCCTTGATGAGTGATTTCAACCACATATCCATTACGCATAGCCTGAGCGAATGTAGTCAGCCAAATGTTGCCAGATGGAACATTTTCAAAAATGATACGTCCTTCTAATTTTTTATCGGCTTGTATTTGATTGAGCGTAGCGTATGAGTCGATTAGCCAACTCCGAAGGCTATCTCCCTCCAATCTTTCCGGTTCATCGATATAGTATTTATAACCACCTTTGACATCACACTCTATATAGACATCAAAGATATCCTTGATTGCCTTGCGGTGATTATGGAAGGTTCTCAATGGGAGTTCATCTCCTTCGCCATAACTCAAACAGCTTTCTATCCAAAGATTATTGATCTCCTCAAAAGTCAAGCGTTTGTGTCGCCTGAGGGTATCAATGAGCCAAATGTATCGTCCAAAGATATTTGATGCCATAGTAATTACTTTTAAAGATTAAATACTGCTGCAAAGGTACTTATAATCTATGTAAAATCGTGGCATAGGATTCTAAAAGATTCATCCACAGCCGATAAATCTCCATTTTTGCGTAAAAAATATGCTGTTCACCATCTGTGTTTACTGATTTTGGCTAAAAGATTGTTTGCAATTCCAACAAACCATGTGATTCCATCTTTTTTTAGTTGACCATGAGAAACTAATTCGATTTCCTTTGGCGTATTCGTACAATGCCATAAAACAATTGAAGCATATCATATTTTGATATAATACAAGGTATCATTGTAGCCAAATTAAGACTTAGAGGTTCTTACTTATGATGTAAAGCGTAATCCGTCACAGCACAAAAGTCTGCTTTTCTTTTAAAATTGTATTTACCAATCAAAATATGGTGATTATCTACAAACCTAACAGCTACACAGCTATCCACTCATTACCATTTAGGCTTTCATGGAAATATTCTTGATATGGAGTATTGCACTTATAGCATAAGCATTCTCCGTTTGGTGTATGTATGCGTATTCCACACTTGCAACAAAAATTGAATGATAATTTCTGCGCCAGTCTATTTTTTTTGAACGTTAGATGCAATTATTAGGGCTTGAACTTTAGAATCCTCAGAATTGTTTTCGCTAATTCCCCATATAAATGATGTGGAGGAAGGGAACATTTCTGCAAACTGAGTTATTGAATCCAT
Source organism: Erysipelotrichia bacterium (assembly GCA_009916335.1). Next base: position 6,541 of record SAAR01000153.1, read on the forward strand.
TTCAATTATCATGAGTGGTTCTTTCTGTGGATATATCAGTTTTAGTATAACTTTTTCAGCTGAAAAAAGATTGTGGTCAGGTGCTACACTGCATGTATGCATAACAGCATCTTCTATTGCATTACTAATACGATTAGTACCAGAGCCTAAACCAACTAATATAATTGTGTTTACTGAACCTGAAATAACCTGATGTAATTCTTCAACTCCCACATTTACAATACCATTGCAGACATTGAACATGTGTTCAACCTCTACAATGATATCATCTGTAGGGTGAGTATAGAATCTATTTCTCATCATTGTTGATTTTAGCGTTTTCGTAAAATCCAGCTTCGACCATCATTGGTTGAAAAGAACAATCCCTTGTTTGTAGTACCTAGGATTTCTTTACCATTATCCATTAAATCACTAAATTGTCCAGTGTTTGAATTTCCATTGAAACGTATAACCCAACTTCGTCCACTGTTTGTTGAAAACTCAATTTTTGCTGGATTGCTTGGACAAATACGAATCAATTCTTTACTGCGACTAATCATTGTAGGCATAATACTTTATTTTTTGATTATAATTGCTGCCTCCGTATAACGGTCTTTGGCTTCTCCGAGAATTAAATTCCACCGCAAAGATATAGTATAGGCTATGCCATATTGCTTCATATCATTTCACCAAGCTTTAAAATAGTTATATGCCTGCAAATAAAATATCAATTTCAAAAGTCTTAGAACAATAATAATTAGGTTTGGGCGATATTGTAATTTTTGTACAAGTTTGTTCAGAAAATTTTTGAAAAAAGTCATAAATAGAGTCTAATTCATTTGCAAATGCATCGTCTTCTATATCTGTCGGGAAACGTCTTATATTAACAATAAGATTGCTGCATTCAAATACATTAATATTTCTTTGTTTGGCTTTATCAAGTGCATCTTTTATTGCATCTTTCAAATGACAATTATTATATGCATTTGAAATTCCTGACACCGCTGCGATTCTTTTATTACCTTTTATTGTAAAAACTATATCATTAAAATCAAAACCTATACGCGAAGGGACATTTATAAGCCTATCAAATATATCAATAACATCATCAATTATATCTATGCCATCTTCTGGAGATTTGTATAGTGGAATATCATATGCATCTTTATTTATTGTTTCATTGAGAATGACATCGAGTCTTACATCCTCCCCATTAATACTTACATTAATTGATGCATAGTCATTTAATGAGTAAATCTTACAGTACGCCTGTCTTCTAAATATTTTTCTATCTTTGTTTTTAGAATGGATGAGAATTCTGAATTATTTTGTAAATAAGGTAGGAAATTCTGATATACACCTATTTCTACTTGTTCATTAATATCCTTGCCATCAAATATTCGATAGTAAGGACGTGAAGAATAAAAATTATTTCGTTCAGCATCAACATTTATATGAGTTGCTATAACAAGTGGAGGAATCTCATATTTACTCAATGAAATCAAAAAATACTGGTTAATTGCTCTCAATACACCTACTCTTATGGATTCCAACGAAAAGTTATCATCATTCGTTATTTCATCGTTGATAATTGGTAAGCTATCGGCCAACTCCGTCTATTAATCTTCATCAGTCCTTCCTATCTTTGTCGCAAAACAAAGATCATGGTATATTGGACATTAGATTATTTC
>SAAR01000004.1 GCA_009916335.1 Erysipelotrichia bacterium
GTACTGGACGCAACATCTACAAAGGAAATTTATAATTTATTCGTACAGGCAGCGAAGGATTAAATTTGCTAGTGAAGATGTTTAAATAATAAAAGCGTTATATAAGAGGAGGAAATGTTTTATGCTAGACTTTATTATTAATATTTTGTCTACACCTGCTATTTTAGTAGGATTGATGGCTTTACTTGGTTTATCATTACAGAAAAAACCATTAGAAGACATTGTTAAAGGAACAGTTAAAACAATTGTTGGGTTCCTAGTATTGAGTGCAGGAGCTAGTTTTCTGCAGACAGGTTCATTAAATGCATTTGGTGATTTGTTCAACTATGCATTCGGTATGCAAGGAGTGGTACCAAACAATGAAGCGATTGTTTCATTAGGACTTGTTGATTATGCAACAGATACAGCTTACATTATGTGTATCGGTATGGTTGCGAATATTGTAATGGCTCGTTTTTCAAGAATGAACTACATCTTCTTAACAGGTCATCACACTTTGTATATGGCATGTATGATTGCTGTTATCTTAGGAGTTGCCGATTTATCAGGCTTTGCTTTATGGATTTCAGGAGGATTGTTATTAGGATTAGTGATGGTTATCTCTCCTGCAATCTGTCAGCCAACAATGCGTAAAATCGTGAAAACAGATGAATTGGCATTTGGACATTTTGGTGGATTTGGTTATTGGTTCTCTGCCCAAATTGGAAAACTATTTAAAGGTAAGAAATCAACAGAAGAAGTTAATTTCCCTAAACGTGTATCTTTCTTAAGAGATACAACAGTGGCAATTGGACTTACAATGGTTGTATTCTTCTTAATCGTAACGGCTGTTGCGGTAGGAAAAGGATTATTAGATGCTGATCCAGCAACAATCTTAAAAACATATCCTAATTTAGCAGGATTGTTGAATGTTGGTTCAGAAACACAAACACACTGGGCTGTATGGGCAATTACAAGTGGATTAAGCTTTGCTGGTGGTGTTTACATTATCTTAAGTGGAGTACGTTTAATCATTGGTGAAATCGTTCCTGCATTTAAAGGAATTGCAGAAAAATTAGTGCCAAATGCAAAACCTGCACTTGATTGTCCAGTTGTATTCCCATATGCACCTAATGCTGTATTAATCGGTTTTCTAGTTTCTTTCTTAGGAGGAATCGTTGGTTTATTTATCTTAGGAGGAATTGATGGTGCATTATTCCCTGTTGCCTTAATCTTACCTGGTGTTATTCCACACTTCTTCTGTGGAGCTACTGCTGGTGTATTTGCGAATGCAGAAGGGGGATTAAGAGGTTGTGTCGTAGGTAGTTTCTTACATGGTTTATTAATTACATTCTTACCAGCAATTTGTATGCCTGTTATGGGAGCGTTAAACTTTGCTAACTGTACATTCTCAGATGCAGATTTCTCTATTTTAGGAATCTTCATTGGTAACATTTCACAATACATTCAAGGAAATGGATTATTAATTATTTGTGTTGTATTGTACGCTTTACCAATTATTTACAATTTAGTAATGCCTAAGAAAAACAAAGCACAAGATGCTTAATTATTAATTTGTTACATGTGATTAGAAGGAAACTTCTAATCACAATAGGAAAGAAAGGAGAACATCATGGATATTAGAAATATTATGTGTTGTTGTGGATCAGGACTGGGTTCTAGTATGTTAGTTAGAATGAATGTTGAAAAAGCATTAAAACAATTAGAAGTCAATGGTGTAAGTGTTACACATTCTTCTGTTTCTGATGCCACAGAAAACGCTGCTGATTTGTTTGTTGTTGGTAAAGACTTAGAAGCGTTTGTAACTCATTTACCAAGAGTGATTATTCTTGATAATATCATGGATATGGAAGAATTAAAAACAAAACTAAGTACTTATTTTTAAGGGATAAGATAGAAAGGTATGGAAATGAGAGATATTGAATTAAAAGAATTAAAGGTTTTATCGGCAAAAATTCGTTTAAATATTTTAAAGATGTTAGAAAAACGTGGATATGGACATTTAGGTGGTTCTTTATCAATTGTCGAATTACTTAGTGTTCTGTATGGAAAGCAATTACGCTATGATGCCAAAAATCCTAAATGGGAAGGTAGAGATATGGTTGTTCTTTCAAAGGGACATGCAGGACCTGCTTGGTATGCGACATTAGCAGAATGTAATTTTTTTGATAAAGAGTGGCTAAATACATTAAATGATGGAGGGACATTGCTTCCTTCTCATCCTGATCGTATGAAAACACCTGGAGTGGATATGACAACAGGCTCACTTGGACAAGGAACATCTGCAGCGGCTGGAATGGCTACTGGCTTTCAATTAAAACACAGTAATCAATATGTATATTTAATTGTTGGTGATGGAGAATTAAATGAAGGACAGTGTTGGGAGGCGTTTCAGTATATCGCTGCTAAAAAATTAAACAACTGCATTGTGATTATCGATGAAAACAAGCGACAATTAGATGGTAGCTGTGAAGATGTGTTAAATCCTTTCAATATTCCTGATAAGATGGAGGCTTTTGGTTTCCATGTACAGTATGTTGATGGAAGTGATGAACAAAAAATTGATCAAGCGATTGGGGTTGCCAAAGAAGTGAAAGATAGTGCTGTTTGTATTGTTTTAGATACGATTAAAGGACAAGGTGTTAAATTCTTTGAAGATTTGCAAGATAATCATTCTGTGAAATTTGATAGTGAGGCTGTCTTAGCAGCGAATCATCAAGCAATCCAAGCATTAGAAATGTTTATTAAGGAGAATGAATCATGTTTACACTAGTAGAAAATCGTAGTGAAAAAGGAAAAGAACTACGCAGTGTAGTGGTAGAAACACTTCAAGAATTAATGAAAAGTGATGATAAAGTGATTGCTTTAGAGGCAGATTTAGGTGGAGCGAGTGGATTCACTAAAATTTTAAAAAGCAATCCTGATCGTTTTATTCAATGTGGAATTGCCGAAGCCAATATGGTTGGTGTCAGTGCAGGACTATCTGTGATCGGCTTTAAACCTTTTATGCATACCTTTGGTCCCTTTGCGACAAGAAGAGTATTTGATCAAATCTTCTTATCAGGAGCATATGCTCATACAACTTTAAATATCTATGGTTCTGATCCAGGTTTTTGTGTAGGAGCGAATGGTGGAACACATACAACTTGGGAAGATGTTGCACTGATGCGTACGATTCCTAATGCGATTATATGTGATCCTGCTGATGAGGTCCAATTGGCGTATGTATTAAAAGAATATGCTAAAATGGAAGGGATTCATTATGTAAGAGCAAATCGTAAAAGTGTAAGAAAAGTGTATAATGAAACCTCAACTTTTACAATTGGAAAAGGAAATGTGTTACAGTCAGGAAATGATGTATTGATTATCGTAGCAGGACAGTTAGTATCAGATGCACTAGATTGTGCAGAAAAACTAGCAGCAGAAAATATTTCGGTAGAAGTCATTGATATGTTTACGATTAAACCATTAGACAAAGAGTTGATTCTTAAAGAAGCAAGCAATAAAAAACTTGTAGTTACTTTTGAAAACCATTCGATTACAGGAGGTTTAGGAAGTGCTGTAAGTGAAGTGTTATGTGAAAATAAGGTCAATGTCGCCTTTAAGCGTGTTGGTGTTGATGAACGATTTGGACAAGTAGGAACACCAGAGTATTTACAAAAAGAGTTTCAATTAACAAGTGAACAATTAGAAACAGTCATTAAAGAACATTTATGTAAATAATTAATAAAAACTATCCTAACGCTAAGGATAGTTTTTTAGTGTGTACACCTTTTTTGACAAAAGTCATTAATGCTTTTACTGACTAGGAAAAAATATAAGTAAGTGGTAAAATATAAGTGATTAATGAAATGTTATATCAATATAAGATGTAACGATACAAGACAGGAGGATATATGATGAATTTATTGAAATTAAGACCAGCGTTTAAAGATTATTTATGGGGTGGAACAAAATTAAAAACGGAATATGACAAGCAATGTGATTTAGATAAGGTAGCAGAAAGCTGGGAATTATCGAATCACCCTGCTGGATCAAGTGTGATTACAAATGGAGAATATGCGAATCAAACATTTGTAGAATATTTAGCAAAAGAAGGAAAACAAGTATGGGGAAGTAATGCACAAGAGTTTGAAAATTTCCCTGTTTTAATTAAGTTTATTGATGCTAAACAAGCATTATCTATTCAAGTGCATCCAGATGATGAATACGCTTTGCGTGTTGAAAAAGAGTTTGGTAAAAATGAAATGTGGTATATTCTTGATTGTGAACCAGGAGCATTTTTATACTTTGGTGTCAATCAAGATTTAACAAAAGAACAGTTTAGAGCAAAGATTGAAGATAATACCATTTTAGATGTATTAAATAAAGTGGAAGTGCATAAAGGAGATGTGTTCTTTATTAAAGCAGGTACGATTCATGCGATTGGTGCTGGTACAATGATTTGTGAAATCCAACAAAATTCAAATTCTACTTATCGTGTTTATGATTTTGGTAGAACTGATGCACAAGGAAATCCACGCGAATTGCATATTGATAAAGCAGTTGAGGTATCTCAATTAACACCTTCAGAAAAAACATATGGACAACAACCTAAGGAAACATTAGCTGATGGAAATACAAAATCAACATTGGCAACTTGTAAATACTTTACAACAAATTGCTATACTGTCAATGAACGCATTACTTTAAATGCTGATGAAAAGAGTTTTCATTCATTAATTATGTTAGAGGGAACGGGTAGTGTTACTTGTGGTGATGAAAGTGTAACGTATAAGAAAGGGGATAGTATCTTCTTACCTGCAAAGGCTGGAGAGTATACAGTGGAAGGCACTTGTTCTTTCATTCTAACAACGATTTAATATGAAAATAAGTGATATACTGAATGTAAGTGCAGAAGATTATTTTAATGTATTGCAACAATACCTGTTAAAAGATTTAAGAAAAACAGTAAGTAAGTCATTAAAGAAAAGTGATTTAAAAGCAGGGTATCAATTTAAAAAGACATATCGTACAAAAGATGGAGAATATGAATCAAAACAGGAAATTGTGGAAATGGATTATGGAAAAGCGTATCAATTAAAGTTTACGATTCCAGGTGGGTATCAAATTATCTCGCATCATATTGAAAAGATTGATGAACAACATATTAAAGTAGAATATGAAGAAGTCATTGAAAGTCATCAATTATCCATTCGTTTAAGACAGTTTATGCGTAGAGGAAAATCTCGTAAACTGATGAAGTCAATTTTGTATAATTTGGAACTTGAGATTAAAACAAAGTAAAAAGAGTTTTCATAAGTAAAACACACCTAATTTCAATGAGAAGAAAAGGTGTGTTTTTATCATTGGTAATCATTACTCAAATATGCGATTCATTTTTAGCCTTTGAATTTGCTATGTTCTGATAGTGTTATTTATACTGTTTTACTGTATAATAATAACAAGATGAACGCTAAAAGAAAGTGAGGGAGTATATGAAATCGTATCTAATGAATAAAAACAATGAAGTTGCTTTCATTGAATTTAACACAACAACAATTTCAATAGATAAAGTATATAATATGATTAACATACAATTTGCCCCACTATCGATAGAGAATGCATATAATAATCGTTCTAAAAGTTTAGTGAAGGAATTAAATGGTTGGTTTAAAGGTAGAGGTATTCCCTCATGGCGAAAAGATGTTGAAAAATTATTGCGTAATTTAAAAGTAAAAACAACAGATGAACTTTTAAATAAAGCATACGCTTTATCGCTTTCAGACCAATATTGGATTAAAGAGGAAAATAGTACAATTCAATGGAAAGATATTAACTTCTTTGAAAATGATTTTGAATACAAGGCTTTTTTACAGGCATCATTAAACGACAGTTCATCAAATAGACCTGATTTAAAATCGCCCAATAATACAACAGATGGGAAGTTACAAAAAGCATGGGTTATTGAAGATGGAAAACGTGTTTTAGTGAAAGGCACTTATACTGCAAGTAGACAAGAACCTATCAATGAGTGGTTGACTTCTCAAATATGCAAAAGATTAGGGTTTCAGTATTGTCCATATGAAATTGATATTATAGATGATAAGATAATATCTAGGTGTGATAATTTCGTTTCTTCAAACGAAGAAATCGTTTCGGCTTATGATGTTTTTAATTCAAAGAAAAAAAGTAACAACATAAATGATGATCAGCATTATTTATCTATACTACAAAAACATAACGTACCAAATGCACAAGAGGATTTAGAAAATATGTTTATCATAGACTATTTAACTATGAATACGGATAGACATATGAAAAATTTTGGCGTTATTAGAAATGTAGAAACTCTTTTGTGGGAAAGAGTTACACCTATTTTTGATACAGGGCAATCTATGAATTGTCATGAATTAACAAGAAACATCAATTTTAATGATGGAGAAGGGAAATTTTTCTCAAATACAAATAAGAAATTTTCGACTTATCTGTCGAACATTTCAAGTTTAGAGAGAATTGATATTTCTAAATTAAACGGATTGGATATGGAGTTCAATCAGACATTGAAAAAATATCAAGATTATACGGAAATGACGAATGATAGAATTAAAATTCTTACCGAAGGATTAAGCAAAAGAATTAAATCGTTGCAGTTATATAAAGAATTAGAGGCTATTCATAATTCAAGGGTAAAAAAATAATGCAAAAAGCATTAAAATTGATGAAATAATTTATAAAAAAAACTCCATGAATGAAAATTGACATGGAGTTTTACAATTTATTTAATTTCAATATCCTCTGCTTCTACATAAGTATTGCAATGTTTGCAATAGTACATCACTTTCACAGGGTGATGGCATTTTTTATGTGTTACTTTTTTTGGACAAGCCTGCAAGTGTTTTTCTCCCCATAAGGCAATAACATTGTATAAATCATGTAAATCACGACCACATTCGCTTAATTCGTATTGATAACGTGGTGGGTGTTCTTGATAAAGAGAACAAACAAGTAAACCATCTTTCTCTAATTCTTTTAAACGATTAGATAACAGGTTGGTAGGAATACTTCCTAGTGTATCTTGCAGTTGTTTATATGTATGGTTTCCACATTCAATTGCATGCAATATTAATAATGTCCATTTATCACCGATTAGATTCAGTGTTTGTGCGATATTACAAGGAAGATCGTATTGCTTTTTCATAAACCTTTTACGATACGCTTATAAATTTTGATCGATCATCTTTGCTAATGCAGGGAATGGACTATATCCTGCTGCTTTGGCAACAACGCTACCATTTTTAATAACAAATAAAGCAGGGATAGATGAAACTTGGAAATCCATTGCTAATGCTTGTTCTTTATCCACATTTACTTTGATTACTTTTGCTTTTCCATCATATGCATCAGCTAGTTTTTCAATTTCAGGACCTAGCATTTTACATGGTCCACACCAGTCAGCGTAGAAATCTACAAAGACAACGCCTCCTTCTTTTACGATGTTTTCAAATTCATTTTTGTTTGGGTGTAATACTTTTGACATAATTTATTTTCCTTTCTTGTCTATTTCAGACTGCTAAATAAGTCATTTAATGCTTCACTCATAGTTGGGTGAGTAAAGATATGGTTAGCTAAATCATGTGCTTTGATACCATGATTCATAGCTAAGGCAACAATATTAATCATTTCTTCAGAATCGGTGCAAAACAACACACAGCCAAGAATGTGATCGCTTTTAGCATCAACAACCGCTTTTAAGATTCCTTTGCTTTGATTGACAACATGTGCTCTAGGAATCGCTGCAGCAAGTAATGTTGCTGTTTTTACTTCATAACCTTGTGCAATTGCTTCTTGTTCACTTAACCCTACTCTAGAAAAGGTAGGTGTTGTAAACATGGAGTAGGGAATTGCCCCACGATTGTTTGTCGTTCTTGATTGATCTTGAAGAATTTGTGATGCCACAATGCGATAATCATCTAAAGAGATGTAAGTGAATTGTAATCCACCTTTAACATCACCCATAGCATATACATTTTTCACGCTTGTTTCAAGTGTTTCGCTTACGATAATATTCCCTCTTTCATCAACTTTAATTCCTGTGTTTTCTAGTTTTAAAGCATCGATATTAGCTTTTCTTCCTGTTGCGACAAGCACAGCATCATAAACAGCTGTTTTTTCTTCGTTGTTTTCACTGTATGTGATAAGTACTTGTTCTTCTTGATTTTGTACTTTATGAACAGATGAATGAAAGATAAAGTTGACTCCTTGTGCGTTTAGTGTTTCTAAAATGGCATCAACCACTTCTTCATCTTCCCGCTTGATTAAACGATCGCCATGTTCAAAGACACTCACTTTACTGCCATAACTTGCAAACATGCTGGCAAACTCTAAACCGATATAACCTCCACCAATAATTGCTAAAGAATTAGGTAGTTTTGTTTCTTTCATCAGTGTTGCACTTGTATAAATGTGCTTTGTTTCTTGTATTCCTTCAATATTAGGAATGATGGAAGTGGAACCAGTATTGATAAAAATATACTCTGCTTGCAATACTTCTTCTTTTCCTTCTATATTAATTACTACTTCATAATCACTTTTGAAATGTGCTTCTGCTGTATAGATGGTTACATTTTCTAAACTTGCCAGTTTATCATAGTTTTTTTGACGAAGAGATTGAATTAGTGTTTCTTTATATCGCATCGCTTCTTCATAACTTTTAGCACTTGCTTGTTTAATTAATGTTTTTGTAGGAATACAACCTTCATTAATACAAGTTCCACCATACATTTCTTTAGATTTTTCGATTAAAGCTACTTTTTTATTTGCTTTTGCCAACTGTGCAGCTAATGTTTTCGCTCCTTTCCCAAAACCGATTAAGATTGCATCATATTTTTTCATAAGTATGACCTCTTTTCTTTACACTCACATTATAACACTAAGATTTATAATGTCAAGTAACTTTAAAAAATAAAGTAAGTTTTTGCTTTGGTGTACTGGAATGTATGATTATTATTGTTTTTACTGTATAATTACTATATAATGTAAAAAATAAATAAGGAGGAATTTTAACGTATGAGAGCTGTATTGAGTGTAATTGGAAAAGATGGTGTTGGTATCTTAGCTAATGTTAGTGGAAAATGTAAAGAAGTAAATGCAAATGTTGTAGATGTAAACCAAACCATTATGCAGGATATGTTCTGTATGATTATGTTAATTGAAATTGATAAATTAAGTGTGGCATATACAGATTTTGTAGATGAAATGGGGAAATATGGTGATTCCTTAGGTCTTAAAATTCACGTTATGCATGAAGATATTTTTAAATCAATGCACACCATTTAACAGGAGGATAAGACATGTTAAATACAGATAATATATTAGAAACGATCACGATGATTGATGAAGAAGATTTAGATGTTAGAACGATTACAATGGGAATTTCTTTATTAGATTGTTGTGATAGCGATATTGATAAGTCTTGTGAAAAGGTTTATAACAAAATTACAAGATTAGCAAAAGATTTAGTAAAAACAGGAGAACAGATTGAAAAAGAATATGGGATTCCTATTATTAATAAACGTATTTCTGTTACACCAATTGCAATGTTAGTTGGGGTATCAGGAGGAGATCCTGTGAAATATGCTCATACTTTAGAAAGAGCTGCACAAACAGTAGGGGTTAACTTTATTGGTGGGTTTAGTGCATTAGTGCAAAAAGGATTCAGTGCAGGAGATAAAGAACTGATTGCAGCGATTCCTCGTGCATTAAAGGAAACACAACACCTTTGTGCTTCTGTCAATGTTGGTTCAACAAAAGCGGGAATCAATATGGATGCTGTGGCAATGATGGGAAAAGTAGTGAAGGAATGTGCAGAGTTAACGAAAGATCAAAACTGTATTGGAGCTGCAAAACTAGTTGTTTTCTGTAATGCAGTAGAAGATAATCCATTTATGGCAGGTGCTTTTCATGGGGTTGGAGAACCTGATGTGGAATTACATGTTGGGGTAAGTGGTCCAGGTGTTGTAAGAGCTGCATTAGCGAAAGCACCAAAAGATTTGCCAATGAATGAGATCGCTGATTTAATTAAACGAACAGCCTTTAAGATCACACGCATGGGGCAAATGGTTGGGGCAATTGCTTCTAAACGTTTACAAGTACCTTTTGGTATTGTTGATTTATCATTAGCACCAACACCAGCAGTAGGTGATTCAGTGGCTTATATTTTAGAAGAAATGGGATTAGCTTCTTGTGGAGGATATGGTACCACAGCTTGTTTAGCTATGTTAAATGATGCCGTTAAAAAAGGTGGAGTTATGGCTAGTAGTTCTGTCGGTGGTTTATCAGGTGCGTTTATTCCTGTTAGTGAAGATGCAGGAATGATTGCTGCTACAAGAGCTGGAACATTATCATTAGAAAAATTAGAAGCGATGACAGCGGTTTGTTCAGTAGGGTTAGATATGGTTGTGATTCCAGGAGAAACAAGTGCAGAAGTAATTTCAGGTATTATTGCTGATGAAGCAGCGATTGGTATGGTCAATTCAAAAACAACGGCGGTAAGAGCAATTCCAGCAATTGGCTATCAAGTTGGTGATGAACTTGAATTTGGTGGATTACTTGGAAGTGGTCCAGTAATGAATATTAATCAAACCCCTTGTGATGTTATGATTCATCGTGGCGGAAAAATTCCTGCTCCTTTACAAAGCCTTAAAAATTAGAAGAATATACAAAGCACACCAATTTAGTTTAATGTGTGCTTTTTTTGTGTCATAATAGAAATAACAAATATGGAGGACATGAACATGAAGTATGCAGTAGGTATTGATATTGGGGGAACAAACACAAGGGTAGCATTAGTAAATGAAAAAATACAGATCGTAGAGCGAATCCAGTTTTCTACTGATGTAGATGAACCAAAAACAACGATAGCCAAAATCGCACAATGTATAACAAATTTTAATGAGGATATTTGTGGGATTGGGCTTTCTTGTCCTGGACCTTTAGATTTACTCAATGGAAAAATATTGGAAACGACTAATCTAAATGAAAAGTGGCATCATTTTGCCATCAATGAAGCAATCAAGCAAGCGTGTGGTTATCCTGTCTATTTAGAAAATGATGCCAATTTAGCAGCTCTTGCAGAGGCTGTGATAGGAGCAGGAAAAGATTACGAGTATGTCCAGTTTTTAACGGTATCGACAGGATTAGGAAGTGGACAAGTTATTAATAAGCAAATTTATATTGGTGCACATGGGTTTGCTCATGAGGTAGCAAATGTTTGTTTGTGGAAAGATGGACCAACGCATGGATCTATTTATCCAGGTGGTGTAGAAGCAATTTGTAGTGGCACAGCCATTATGAATCGAGCAATAAAGGCAGGATTGCAGGTGGAACATGCAGGTGAAGTCAATGATTTGGCAAAGCAAGGCAATGAAGTGGCCCAACAAATCATGGACGATGCAAAGGAATATTTAGCGAATATGTGTGCGACTTTGATTGCGATTATTGATCCTGAAATTATTATTTTAGGAGGTAGTGTCGCTTTAAAGATTGATCACTTTGTAGAGGAAGTGGAACAATTAACGAAAACAAAAGTGTTCGATATTGTAAAACCGTATGTAAATATTAAAAAAGCAAAGTTAGATGAAGATAGTGGATTGTTAGGAGCAGGATATTTAGCCTTTAGCAAAATGTGAGTTAGTAAAACAATTGACGAGTCATTGTCATTAAATGAATACGTTTCTAAGGCAGGATATATCAGCGAGGGAAATATATGAGAACTGTTTTCTGTTTTTAATGGCAGAAAACCCATAAGTCTTTAGCTTATGGGTAGTTCACAGAGATAATTTGACTAGAATCAACACCATTACGCAAAAGTTCATCAGCAAATAACCTAAGTAATGTTGATTTCCCACGCCTCCTGATTCCAGTAATAACTTTAATGATATTTTTGTCTTTCCATTCTCTCAATTTCTCAAGGTATTCTTTACGTTCAATTATAAAAGTGCCTCCTTTGTATTCTCGTTATAGAACACATTGTTGTGAAAATCAAGATGTGTTCTCATTTGAGAACACATCGTTATGAAAATCAAGTTGTGTTCTCATTTGAGAACACATTGTTGTGAAAATCAAGTTGTGTTCTCATTTGAGAACACATTGTTGTGAAAATCAAGTTGTGTTCTCATTTGAGAACACATATTACATAGTTTTATAATTATTATCTATATATGATAGTTTAGTATCAGATATACAAAATTAACATTAATAAATAATTTTTTAAATAAGTTTGGTTTAAATACAAAAAAAGAGGCGTGAAATGAAAATTTTACTTGTAGAATTAGGATATAAGAATACATGGTAGTGATTTGCTAGAAACTGTTGAAGGAATGATGAATACAGATGAAGGTATATGATAATGAAAGATTAGCAATCGTTGAGAAGAAATCAGTTACTTGGTTATAAAATATAAAAATAATTACAATTATAATTTTTGTATCAAAAATAAAATAAGGCATTTTTTTCTTGTTTTATTTTGATTTTATGGCATATTATGGTATATTTTCTTTGATAAATGTAAGTAAAGAAGGTGCTATCATGAAAATTAAAAAACCTAATTTTCTCATATATTTTATATGTATTAGTATTATTTTTATCGTGTCTATTAGTGCCTTTACTTTTTATACGAATCGCTTAAATAAATCATTTGCCAATATTGAAACACAAAATTTTCGTGCGTTTGGAGAAACAAGATACCAAGAAATTATTGCTAAAATTGATAATGTAAAGGCAACAGTAAGTGTTGCAGCGAGTGCGATAAGTTTAGATATTGATGCTTTTACTAGTGAGGAAATCGCTACGATTATGGATTCTGCACAAGCACAAACAGATAGTTTTTATATGGATTATTTTGCTTTGCAATCCTTAGATACTGCATTGATGTCCAAAAAAGATCAGTTGCTCATTGAACAAATAAAAAATGGCGAAAGTGTTGTTTCCGATGTTGCTTATGATGATACTTATGAAGATAACAAGAATTTTTTCGGGGTTGCTTCTCCTGTTTATAAAGGCGAAGAAGTTGTAGGGTTTGTTCGTGCATTAGTCCCTTCTAGTATATTAATTACTTCTGAACAGACAGGATTTTTAAGAGATAGTATGGGAGGATATTTACTTTACAGTGATGGTACATTAGTAAATACTTTGAGTGAAAAAAATAATTTTTTAACATCTTTAATTCCTTATGGGGCAGATGAAAAAACAATTCATCGTATATTAGATGATATGGAAAAAGGAAAATCAGCGGTTCGCTCTATTAAAATGGAAGATACAAAGACTTATATGTATTATACACCATTGCCATATAATAACTGGTATATGGTTAGTACGATGGAAGAAAGTGAATTAAGTGCTTATCGTGGTGATTTGCGTGATTTATCTCTTCAATTAATTGTGGCTATCGTTGCGATTGCGATTGTGGTAGGAACACTTTTCATCTTATATATGAATCGTAAAGAAAGAAAAATAAAGATGGAAACGGAACGTTTTTCATTACTAGTCAATTTTACGGATACGATTTTATGTAAATATATTTATCGAGAAGATGTTTTGTTGTTTACACCAAATAGTGTAGAGGTATTAGCGTTAGATAATATTACGATTGAAAACTTTATGAAAGAGCATCGTGGTTTAGAGATTATACACCCTGATGATTTAGAAATAATTAGAAAAGTTGTTTTTGATCATTCTAATCCAACAGATAAAATGAATTTAGAAATAAGATTAAAGACGAAAGATGATAACTATTTATGGTTCGATATTCAATTAGAATTTATTTATCATAAAAAAGAGTTAGATAGTATTATTGCAAAACTGACAGATAATTCTGAAAATAAACTTAAATTAGATAACTTAAAAGAAAAAGCTAGTTATGATGGTTTAACAGGTTTATTCCGCTATCCAATATTAAAAGAACAGGTAGAAATGGAAATTGAAAAGCAAACATTAGGTGCTTTATGTATTTTAGATTGTGATCGCTTTAAACAGATTAACGATACTTATGGACATGCAGTTGGGGATCGATGTTTAGTTGTTTTAGCTGAATGTTTACAAAAACAGGTTATAAAAAATAATTTGGTTGGTCGCTATGGTGGAGATGAGTTTATTATGTACATTATCAATGAAGAGGACCTCATGAATATTGAGGCATTCTTGCAAGGATTAATTGGTACGATTAATCAAATTGAGATTAGCGATTATCCACAAATTAAACTATCTAGTAGTATTGGTGTAGCATTCTATCATGAGAACACAAGTTATGAAGAAATGTTTGAAGAAGCAGATAAATGCTTGTATCAAGCTAAAAAAGATGCTTTGAAAAAGTATAGTATTAAACGTTAAATAAAATAGAAATGATACATCATTAATGGATAACAGATTTTCCTTTGTTTGTAATGCACCTCTAATTTGGATAACCCAATAGGAGGTGCATTTTGCCCATAACCCTTTTCTTTAGAAATGGGGAGTGTCAATATAAATCTTTGTTCTGTTTGTAAAATAGAATGGCTAATTGTGTACGATCTCTTACTTGTAATTTATTCATTAAATCACTAAGATAATTTCGTATCGTTCCTTCACTTAAATACAATTTATTTGCAATTTCCTTATTATTTAAACCATCTGCCACACAGCGTAACAGTTCTAGTTCTTTTTCATTTAGATGGTAGTTGTTTAAACTTGTATTGGCCATTAAAAAGTTAGGAATCTTAGAAATAATTTCATTTCCAAAGATGGATTGATTAGAGGCAACTGCTTTTAAGCTAGGAATAATACTTTCAAAATCCTGTTTTAATAAATACCCTTTTGCCCCCATGCGTAACGCTTTAATAATATATTCATCATCAAGAAAGGTTGTTAGGTATAGTATTTTAGCATGAGGATAGTGCTTTAAAAGATATTCTCCTGCTTCTAAACCACTCATCTTTTCCATGCGAATATCCATAAGCATAATATCAGGACGATATTGTTCATATAATTGAATTGCTTCTTCGCCATTATTACCAATGGCTAATACTTCTATTTGTTCATCACTACTAATAATTGTCTTTAATGATGCGGATACAAGTTTATCATCATCAACGATTACAATTTTCATTTAACTAACCTCCTTAGGAATATTAATAAATATTTTAAAGCCATTTTCATCACTGATATGGCATATGCCATGATAACTAAGTACACGCTCATTCATATTGTTTAACCCCATTCCATCTTTTATCTGTATTTGTGTACCATTATCATGAATGATAAATTGATAGAAATGATTACTTTCTAAAAAGTTGATATTAACGAGAGTAGCGTTAGAATGTTTCATGATATTGTTTAATGCTTCTTTTAAAATATTGATAAAACAGTATTTCATTTTCATATCCATCATGTTTGTGGAAGAATAGGTAAAATTGACATTACAGAAACTAAATGGTTGAATGATCTTGTTCATCTCTATTTCTAAATTCAATGTATCTTCATGCAAGTCATGGACACTATTACGAATATTGTTCATCGCATTATCTAATGTTTCTTTCATATCGAGTAGTGGTTGTTTTAACTTTTCATCATGGTTAATCGTAATCATTGCCCCAATTTGTAATAAAGAGCTAGACAAGTTATGACCAACACTATCATGAATTTCTCTAGCAATACGATTTCGTTCCTCTGCTTTTGCTAATTGAATTTCATAGTCTTGCCGTTCTAATAATTCTTTTTGTTTTAATTCTTGTAAGATTTTTAATTCTTCACTATCATCTTTGATCTTTTTGTTTGTTTCATATAAATGTATGATTTTCTCACTTTTCCATCGCAATAGATAGGTGAGTACACTTAAAAATAAAATGAAGATACTTTTTTGTACACCTATTTCATGGAAGTGTATGAATAGAGGAAGAAGATAGATACTAGTATAGTAGATGTCTTTTCTTACACAAAAATCATAAATGATTAAAGGAATAAAAAAGATGAAATCACTAGAACAGATGCTTAAAAGTAAGAAACTTATATTGATAAGATCACGCAGCTTACTTGTTTCAAAGTAGGAAAGTAAGCAACTGAAAATAAGCGATACAATAATAAATAATATATTTAAATCATGCCAATAAAAACTGACATAGAGTATAGTAGTAAGTATAAATAAGCTTAATTTATCAATTAATCGTAGCATGTTTTATTCCTCTCGTTATGTATATCATATCATAAAAAAATAATCTTCACTGTTTTTGCAGGTGAAATATGACAACAATGAATCGAAATATGACATTTGTCAGATAGAAATATGATGGGCGACACTAAACTTTATTAATCATTATTCTTATAATAAAGGTAAGGAAATGGAGGGTGTCATGATGATTATAGAAGTGGAAAACCTAGTGAAGCGATATGGTGATTTAATTGCGTTAAATCATTTTAATTTAAATGTGGAAGAAGGGGAAATATTAGGTTTATTAGGTCCTAATGGC
The DNA here is from genome assembly GCA_009916335.1 of Erysipelotrichia bacterium. The sequence continues at coordinate 16,479 of SAAR01000004.1, forward strand.
AGTGGCAAAACAACATGTATTAATTGTATGCTTTCTTTATTAACATATGATAAAGGAAAGATACGTTTGTTTAATCAAGAGATGAAACCAGATGCCTATCATATTAAAAAAGAAATTGGTGTGGTAATGCAGGAAGTTGCTGTTTTTGAGGAATTAAGTGTTTATGAGAATATTGATTATTTTTGTTCGCTATATGTGAATCAAAAAGCAAAAAGGAAGTCATTGGTAGAAGAAGCGATTGCTTTAGTTGGATTAGAGGAATTTAAAAAGATGAAGCCTAAGAAATTGAGTGGAGGGTTACTTCGTCGATTGAATATTGCTTGTGGGATTGCTCATAAACCGAAATTGATTTTTTTAGATGAACCAACGGTGGCAGTGGATCCACAATCAAGAAATCGTATTTTGGAAAATATTAAACAATTGAATGCACAAGGAGCAACGATTATTTATACAACACACTATATGGAAGAAGTAGAGCAATTATGTAGTCGCATTGTTATTATGGACGAAGGGAAAATTGTTGCACAAGGAAGTAATGATGAATTAAAGTCAATGATCCAAACACATGAGAAAATAACCTTTGAAATAAAGGCGATACCAGAAACAATTTTACAGGAGTTAAAAGGGTTTCCTTCTATTTTAAAGGCAAGCTACCATAATGAGTTATTAGAGATTCATGTCGATAAAAAAGAGGGAATCTTAATTGATTTATTAGATTACTTTAAGCAAAAAAAGCTTTCCTTTAAAACGGTATATAGTGAAAAACCAACCTTAAATGATGTTTTCTTAGAAATTACAGGAAAGAAATTGAGGGATTGATGATGGGCAGCTTTATTAAATATCGTTTAAAAATCTTTCTAAAAAATAAAACGATGATTTTTTGGACATTGCTTTTTCCTATTGCTTTAACAACGATGTTTTACTTTGTTTTTTCTGATATACAATTTGTTGATGAAGTGAAGCCTTTTAAAATTGCCGTAGTCGATGGAAAGAATACGAATGTGAAACAATTGCTTTCTTCACTTTCTGATAAACAAAGTGAAAATTATTTGCTTGATGTAATTTATGCTAGTGAAGATGAGGCAAAAGCTCTTGTCAAAGAACAAGAAGTAGAAGCGATGGTTGTTTTAGATAATCCAGTACAATTAGTGAGTATTCGTATGGGCTATAATCAGACAATTATGAAAAGTGTTTTAAACACCTATGAGCGTGTTTTTTCACAAGTGAATCATATTGCGTTAGAGAATCCACAAGCACTGAGTGATTTAGTCATAGAGGATTTATTAAAGAGTGATGTTTATTTTCATACACTAAACTCACAAGGAAGTCAAAAAGATATGAATACAACCTATTTTTATACCGCATTGGCTTTACTATGTATGTATGGGGCATTATGGGGCTGTATCATTACGCATGATATACAAGCAAATCAAAGCAAAAGAGCAGCTCGTCTTAATTTAGCACCGATTTCAAAGAAGAAATTGTTATTTGCTGATTTTACTTTAGCGTATGGATTGATTAGTTTAGAATTATTTCTTTTATTTGCATATATGAAGTTTGTTTTACATGTAGCGTTTGGTCATCAATTATGGCTGATGTTATGTGTTTGTTTAGCTGGTATTTTAGCAATGTTAAGCGTAGGTGTCTTGTTTGGTACACTAAAACTAAACTGGAATAATAAAGTCGGTATCGTCAGTGGAGGAAGTGTCATTTTAAATTTCTTTGCTGGTATGATGGGAACAGGAATGCCTTACATGATTGAAAAATATGCACCAATTATGAAATTTATCAACCCTGCAGATTTAATTTCAAGATCATTTTCTTATCTGTATTACTACGATGATCTATCGCTTGTCTATGTCAATATAGGGATATTGTTAATGATGGGAATGATTTTTTCGCTATTTGCTTACTATCGAATGAGGAGGGAATCTTATGCAAGTATTTAAAGTGTTCTTTAAAATTCTAAGAGAAAATATACCTTCTTTGCTTATTTATTTCATTATGACTTTCTTTTGTGCTATTTTGTTTGTGAAAGTAGGCGTTGAGCAAGTGAAAACGAATGTAGAAATAAAGCCTAGTATTGCGATTGTCAATCAAAGCGATAGTGAATATGCCAAAGGACTAGTGGATTATCTCGATGAGAAATGCAATGTAGCAACCATCGAAGAAGATTTAATTGAAGATGCTTTATTTTATCGTCAAATATCCTATGTGTTGTATATTCCTAGTGATTTTGAAAGTCAGTTGTTAAGTGGTAAACAAGTAGCGTTGAATGTTAAAAGTGTCGTTGATGCTGCGGATTCGTATTTAGCGAAACAATATGTAGAAAGCTATCTATCTACGATACAAAACAATATAAAATATAGTGGGAGTCAAGATAGTGAAAAGCTGATTAAAATGACGCAAACAGATTTAGGCAATGATGTACAAACTACTTTGTTAAATAAAAAAGGAAAAGAAACAGTGAATCACTATTTGAATTTTTTAAGCTATACATTCTGTTGTTGTTTAATCGGTGGTATTGGTTATGCGATGTCGGTTTTTAATAGACGTGAAATCAGACGAAGAAATGTCGTTTCGCCATTAAGCAGTATGCATATGAGTATGCAACAAGTGCTCGCTTTCATTCTTTATGCATTATTGTTAGGTGTTGTTTCTATTGTTTTTGCTTATCTGGTTTTTCCAGCAGGTATGAGTGAAAGCTTTGCACCTTATATGGTACTTAACACATTTGTTACCTTAGTGCCTGCATTAGGATTAGCGTATTTAATTGGAACCTTTGTTCCTTCTTTGCAAATACAAACAGGATTATCGAATGTACTATGTTTGATTCTTGCTTTTTTAGGAGGTAGTTTTGTTCCTCAGAAATATTTAAGTGAGTCATTATTAAGAGTGGGAACTTTTACACCTAATTATTGGTTTGTGAAAGCGAACAACGCTTTATATAATTTACAAATTTTCGATTTTGAACATTTAAAAGAAATTTATATGTATATGGGAATCCAAATATTATTTGGGATTGCATTTATTTTGATTGCATTGATTTATGCAAAACAAAGACGAAACAATGTTGTTTAATAAATAAGACATAAGTGAGAATCCTATACTTTTTAGCTTAGCAATCTTAACAGATTGCTTTTCTTCTGTTTTGTGTTTGTGTTAAAATACTTCTATATAGGAGATAGATAAATATGAATATTATTTTTGATGTAGATGATACTCTTTATGATCAAACACAACCTTTTAAACGTGCTTTCAATAAACTTTGGAAAGGAAAGTATGAGGTTGATTTAGATGCATTGTATCGAATAAGTCGTGAATACAGCAATGCGATTTTTGATCAAGTATTAAGTAAAAAAATCAGTATTGATGAATCTGGTGTATATCGTATTCAAATGGCAATGAAAGATTTTGGCTATGTAATAGATGAAAAGGAGGCATTAACGTTTCAATTAGCGTATCGTCATTTTCAAGGGGATATTATAATGAGTGAAACGATGCAAAAAATTTTGACTTATTGTAAGAGGAAGCAAGTAAAGTTAGGGGTTTTGACAAATGGAATCAGTGCCCATCAGCATAAGAAAATTGCAGGTTTGCATTTGCAGCAATGGATCAAGAAAGACTTTTTATTTGTATCTGATGATATAGGGGCATCAAAACCTGATCCAAAAGCATTTGCTATATTAGAAGAAAAGATGCACTTAGAGAAAGAGAATACTTATTATATTGGCGATTCTTTAACACATGATGTGATGGGAGCCAAACAAGCAGGTTGGCATGTTATCTGGCTGGATCGTAGAGGAAATGATGCATCGACATGTGCCTATACACCTTATTATACTGTAAAAAGTGAGGAAGAGCTGTTTACTTTACTGCAAGCGTTAATGGAAAGTTTTCCACCTGTTAAATAAACAATATAAAAGGTTAAGTAAGAAGTGAATACAAGTTCACTTTTTCATTTGTGATAGAAATTTGTAGGAAAAGTAAAAGAACATCATTTTATTTTGTTTAATTAATGCGTAATTGTTTTAAATACGTTATAATGTATGAGTTAAAAAAGAGGTGGAAATATGGTTAACATCATTGCTTCTCCGTATGTGAAAGAAGATATTATAAAATTAAAAGCAGCTGGTGCAAACAGTGTTGTTTTAGGTATGCCTTTTTTTAGTGTTCGCTCAACAAGTCATTTTGATAATGAAACATTAAAAGAAGTAAGAATAGAGTGTCGAAAAGAAGGGTTAGCATGCTATGTGTTGATGAATCGTTTTTTTGTGGAAAGTGAATTAGAGAAGTTGCGTATACAGTTAGCTTATTTAAAAGAAATCAATGTCGATGGGATTTATTTTAGTGATATGGGTGTTTTTTATGAGGCTCAAAAGTTAGCCTTAGAAGATAAGATGATGTATAATCCTGATACCATTTTAACAAATTCAGCCGATGTATTGGCATATATGGATTTAGGCATGAAGATGTGCACACTGGCGAAAGAAATTACATTAGAGGATATGGTGAAAATTGGCAATAAAGTGCAAAGTAATGTAGAAGTCATTATTCATGGTAGACTTAATATGATGCATTCTAAGCGTGATTTATTAACAAATTATATGCACTTTATTAAACAGGAGCATCATTTAAAAGATAAAACAGATTTATATTTAATGGAAGAAAATAGAGAAGAACATATGCCGATTATTGAAGATGAACATGGGACACATATTTTTACAGGGTTTACATTATGCAGCTTTGAAGAAGTGGAAGATTTGATTCATGCACATATTAACAATTTAAGAATTGAAAGTATGTTTTATTCTATTGATGAAGTTTGTGCGATTATCAAAGATTATCGCAAGGTAATCGATCATCTTGCAGATGGTAGAGCAATGTTTAAATTATATGAACAACAATATCCTAACCAAAATATTACGAAAGGATTTCTATATAAGAAAACAGGGCTTAGAAAATAATGAAAAAGATAGAATTATTAGCACCTGCAGGTGATTTGGAGCGATTAAAGTTAGCGATTCGTTATGGGGCAAATGCTGTCTATATTGGTGGAAAGCGTTTCTCCTTGCGTTCACGAGCAAGTAATTTTGATATAGAGGATATTGCACAAGGGGTACAGTTTGCGAAAGAACATGATGCACATATTCATGTAACAGTAAATATGATTCCCCATGAAGAAGATTTAGAAGGGTTGAAACAATACCTTCAAGATTTAGAAAGAATTGGTGTAAGTGCGATTATTGTGGCAAGTTATAGTATTATGAAGTTGGCAAAAGAGGTCGCACCAAATTTAGAAGTACATGTGAGTACACAGCATTCTTCCACAAATTCAAGTGTTGTTTCTTTTTGGCAAGCACAGGGAATGGATCGTGTTGTGTTGGCAAGAGAATGTTCTTTAACTGATATTGAACAAACTTGTGCGAATGCAAATATTGCCATAGAAGCTTTTATTCATGGAGGTATGTGTATTTCTTATTCAGGAAGATGTACTTTAAGCAACAACATGACAACACGAGATGCAAATCGTGGTGGTTGTGCACAAAGCTGTCGATGGAAGTATCGCTTATATGATAAAGATACACCTCTTTATGAGGAAGAACATATGTTCTCAATGAGCAGTAAAGATTTATGTGCGATTGATTACATACCAGCCTTAATTAAAGCAGGCGTTTCTTCTTTGAAAATTGAGGGACGAATGAAATCACAGTATTATGTTGCAAGTGTCATTCGTGCGTATCGTATGTGTATTGATGAATATTATGCAAAAGGATATGTAAGTGAAACGACGATGCATTTATGCAAACAAGAATTAGCAAAAGCAGAAAATCGTAAAACAGCAGTTGGTTTTTATGCAGGTATGCCTAAAAGTGAAGATCATTTATATGGAATTAATGGAGCAGGTGTATCACAAGAATTTATTGCTTATGTAGTAGCGTATGACAAAGCAAGTAAGATAGCGACATTAGAAGTGCGAAATAATTTTTCATCAAACATAGAATGTGAGGCATTTGGTCCACATTTGGCAAATACAACCTTTATCATGGGGGATATTTATGATGAAAATAACGAGTTGTTAGAAGTGGCAAAAACACCGATGCAAATTGTCAAGGTGAATATTGATGTGCCATTACAAAGACATGATATGATTCGTAAGATTATGAAAGAAAAAGAATATGTTTATTAGGAGGATGCGTAATGAAGTTAAAAAATAGTTTCTTTTATACGATAAGAGAAGATGCAAAAGATGAAGATAGTAGAAGTGGAAATTTATTAGTAAGAGCAGGAATGATTAAAAAGAGTAGTAGTGGTATTTATATGATCATGCCAATGGGGAAAAGAGTATTACATAAGATTGAAAACATTGTGCGTGAGGAAATGGATCGTGCTGGGGCACAGGAATTGTTGATGCCTGCTTTAATTCCTGAAGAAGTATATGAAAAAAGTGGACGTCGTGAAGCCTTTGGGTCTAATATGTTTACTTTAAAAGATCGTTATCAAAAAAATTATGTATTAGGACCAACACATGAAGAGTTGTTTACTTATGCGGCGATGATGAAAGGAAAGTCATACAAAGATTTTCCATATAACTTATACCAGATTCAAACAAAATTTAGAGATGAAACAAGACCTCGTTATGGTTTGATTCGTGTGCGTGAATTTATTATGAAAGATGCGTATTCTTTCGATATTGATGAAGCAGGATTACATGAAAGTTATATGAAGATGTTCAATGCGTATAAAAACATCATGAAACGTTGTGATTTAAACTATAAGATTGTAAAAGCTGATACAGGAGCGATGGGTGGTTCTTTAAGTGAAGAATTTCAAGCAATTAGTGAAATTGGCGAAGATGTTGTTGTTACTTGTGAACATTGTGGTTTTGCAAGTAATTTAGAAATTACAGAGGTCGTTGATACAAGTGAGGAAAGTGAAGAAGCTTGTCAAAAAATGGAAGTTGTTGCCACACCAAATGCGAAAACAATAGCAGAAGTAGCTGCTTTCTTCCATCGTGATGTGAAAGATTTTGTGAAAACGTTAATCTATAAGGTAGATGGAAAGCTATATGCATTCTTATTAAAAGGGAATCGTGAATTAAACGAAACAAAAGTGTTGAAATTGTTAGCGGCAAATGAGATGGAGTTGGCAAGCTTTGAAGAAGTAGAAAAAGTAACACATGCCAAAGTTGGATTTGCAGGACCTGTTGGTTTAGAATGTCCAATTGTTATGGATCGTGAAGTAGCGAAGATGAAAAACTTCATTGTTGGGGCAAATCAAAGTGATCACCATATTGTCAATGTGAATGTTGATGATTTTAGTGTGGAATGTATTAGTGATATTGCACAAGTACAGGAAGGGGATATTTGTCCAGTATGTAAACAACCACTTACTTTCTGTAAAGGAATTGAAGTAGGAAATACATTTAAATTAGGAACGAAGTATGCCAAAGCATTAAACCTTTTATATTTAGATAAGGAACAAAAACAGCATCCAGTAGAAATGGGTTGCTATGGGTTTGGTTTAGAAAGATGTATGGCAAGTATAGTGGAACAACACAATGATGAAAATGGAATTATTTGGCCAATGAGTGTAGCCCCTTACCAAGTAGGAATCGTCATTGTTAATATGAAAGATGAAGCACAAGTTCGTGTTGCAAATCAAATTTATGAAACATTAAGCAATGCAGGGATTGATGTATTATTAGATGATCGTGATGAACGTGTAGGTGTAAAATTTAAAGATATGGAATTGATCGGCTTACCTTTACGCATTACGGTTGGTAAACATATTGTGAATAATGAAGTAGAATTTAAAGAGCGTTGTAAAGAAAATCAAAATCTTTCGATTGATGAAATCTTAAGTGCAGTACAAGCAAAAATGTAAGAATTAAGAGTGAAAAGTGGAATGAAAATGGTTTCATAAAGGTATTGAAAAGTATTTCATTTTATTCTTTCCATTTAATGTTATTTATTGTATAATAATTTTCGTATACAAGAAAAAAAGAAAGTAGGTATAAAAGATGAAAGAAAAATTATATTTAACCGATGATGTCGCTATTATTAACTTTGATATGGCTTATCCAGGTACACAAGATGATTTAACAAAGTCTAGCACATTAGCTAATTTTATGATGAATTACATCGAATACTTAGAAAAAGAGGATAGAGATTTATACCACTGGGTAGTGAATGGGAAAACATGTAGAGAAACGAATGTAGAACTAAGCAAACTATTCAGAATGTTAATGATTATGTCAACGGAAGAAATTGACAGCTACTACTTAACTGATAAAACAAAACTATTACAATTTGTCGAAGGGTTGTATGATTTCTGGAAACGCCACCAACGTTATTCAGTAACCACAAACCGTTTTAGTGGACATAGTTTAACACCATTTGTAATTAGCGATTCTAATTTTAATACAACGGTACGTTCTGTATATCGTCGCATTGAACAGGCGATTATGGGTACGAAGAATAAAGTGTTCCGTCAGTTACAGGCAGGAACAAATGCCGCCATTGCATGTTATAAAAATAAGAATTGTAAATTAAGTGCTAAATACGATAAATTAAAAGATGTGTTATTCATTGAATCGGTTATGCTTAGAACACCAATGATCTTACATCCAAAATCTAATAAGCGAACAGGAATGTTTGAAGAAATTAACGATAATCCTATTGATGCTTTTGCAGGTGATCCAGAAGAATTTTTCTGTTTCCCAGCAAAAGTGGGACAATTAACAATTTTTATCTACTTCCATAGAGATTTTATGTCAAGTGGAACTTCTATTGCGAACTTATTTGAATTAGCAAGTCCTGAAGAATGTACAAAAAAACCAGATGCAATTGTATTGTTTGGTAATCCAGATGATAAAAATGAATGTACATTCCACTATGATAAAGAAGAAGGAATCTTAGTGGGTAGTGTATCTTATCATGAACGTATTGAATACTTCGGTTATATGAAAAAGATGACATTAACATTGCATAATGTAGTGATGATGCAAAGAAAATGGTTGCCAATTCATGGAGCTTTCATCAATGTTACTTTAAAGAGTGGTAAACGTAAAGGAATTATGTTGATGGGAGATTCTGGTGCTGGTAAATCAGAATCTATTGAAGCTTTAAAAGCATTAGGAAACGATGTTATTAAAGATATTGAAGTAGTCTTTGATGATATGGGTACAATTCATATTGAAGATGGTGTTCCTTATGGACAAGGTACAGAAATTGGTGCCTTTATCCGTTTAGATGATTTAGATCCAGGTACGCCATATAGAGATATGGATCGTTCTATCTTCTTTAATCCAGATTCATTAAATGCTCGTGTCATTACACCAGCTGCTCCATATGCAGTCGTAGCAACAAATCATAAGATTGATTTATTCTGTTACGCAAACAACTATGATACAACAGAAGGTATGCGTAAAATTGATGATATGGAAGAAGCAAAACCGATTTTTATTGAAGGAAAACGTATGGCAAAAGGAACAACACAAGAAGTTGGGTTATCAACAACTTACTTCGCAAATCCATTTGGTCCTATGCAACAGCAAGAAATTTGCCAGCCATTAATTGATGAAACATTTGAAGTGTTAAACAAGAATGGTGTTTATGTTGGAGAAATTTTCACTCACTTAGGGTTAGATAAAGAAAATAGAGATGGTATTCATATTGCAGCTCAGCAATTATTAGAATTTATTGAAAAAGATTAATGAATAGATAGGAAATGTACTAAAAAGTATGTTTCCTTTTTTTAATCTATCATTCATAGTATGGAAAACAATACTTGCTTTCTATTATCAAATTTTTAATAAGAAATAGGATAAAAGAGTAAAAATAAAATTAATCTTTTCTTTGTTTCCTTATTTATAGTATAATTTTTACAATAGGTGAGGTTACTATGGCAAAACAAAGGAAGAAAAAAGTACTATATCATCGTTTAATACTACTCATTGTTTTATTTTTATTAATTGTTTATCTGTTTTTTACTGGTGGGAAAATGATTTATGATTTCTTTAATCCATCAAAAGCAGATAGTGAAGTAAAAATCGTTGATAAAGATAATAAGCGATATAAAAAGATAGAGGTTAAGGAAGATAAAAAAGTGGTAGTCATTGATGCTGGGCATGGTGGATATGATGCTGGAAGTGTGGCATTAGATGGTACCTATGAAAAAGATGTAACATTAAAAGTCGCTTTGAAAGTAGGAAAGTATATAGAAGATAAGCGTGATGATGTAATGGTTTTATATACTAGAGAAGATGATGATTACTATTGGACGAATGATAATAAAACGGATTTATTTTATCGAGTGAATACGGCAATAGAAAATAATGCAAGTTTATTTTTATCCATTCATATGAACTCTAATGATCAAAGTAATGAGGTAAGAGGGCATGAAACATGGGTATCGTTAACTAGTGTGGAAAATGAGTTGTTTTCCCATCGAATAGATGAAGCACTCAATGCGTTAGGATATAATGAGTGTCGAGGAATTAAAAATGAGAGTGATTCCCCCTTGCTTGTTTTACACTACAACACAGTTCCTAGTGCACTTGTGGAATTAGGGTATATTAATAATGTCGAGGATTTTGGATATATTAATAGTGAGGACGGTAGTAGTGCTATTGCGAAAGCGTTAGGACAAGCGATGCTTACAACTTTAGATGAATTAAGTGAATAACGCTTAGTAGTGAATTAAGTGAATAACGCTTAGTAGTTGAGTTCTAAAATGAAATACAGTATAATATGTTCTGTACATACAAGGAGGTACACTTATGGATTTATACGAAAACGAACAGCACTCCCTAGGTAATGTTACATTAAAGCAACATATGCTTAAAACATTTACATGGATGTTTCTAGGTGTATTAGTTACATTCGTAACAGCCTTTATTGTGGGAAATTCATCATTAATTTATATCGTTTATGGTAATTCTTTTATGCCATTAATTTTAATTATTACTCAATTTGGTGTGGTCATCGCATTATCTGCTAGATTGTTTAAAATGAAAGAAAGTTCAGCAAAACTGCTATTTCTTGCTTACTCTATTTTAACAGGAATTACGTTTTCTGGTTTAGGGTATGTTTATGCAGGGGCTGATATTGCATTAGCCTTTGGGGCAGCCGCCATTTTCTTTGTCTGTTTAGTTATCATTGGTGCGACAACAAAAGCAAACTTAGATAAAATTGGTACAATTTGTATTGCAGGTTTAATAGCTTTTGTTACTTTTCAAATTTTAGCAATGCTATTTAGTTGGTCAATGGATGTTGTGATGTTCTCCATTATCGGTTTATTACTCTTTACAGGAATAACAGCATGGGATGTACAGAAAGCAAAGAAATTATACAATGCAAATCTTAATGATACACAGATGTTAAATAAATTAAGTATTTATTCAGCGTTTGAATTATACTTAGATTTCATTAACATTTTCTTGTATATTTTGCGTATCTTAGGTAATCGAGATTAATAATATGTTGAGCAAAAGATGGGTAACCATCTTTTCTTTTGTATCAGCAATCATGTATAATACAGGTTGTATTAATAAAAGTAAATTAGAAACACAAGAGGGTATATATGGATGTTAAAGAAATAGAAAGATCAATTATTAAAACATATCGTGGTGAAATATGGTCGCCGTTTATGAAGGCTTTATCAGAATATGATTTGATTCAAGAAAATGATTGTATTGCTGTTTGTATCTCAGGGGGAAAAGATAGCATGTTATTAGCGAAGTGCTTTCAGATTTTATCCCGTTTTAGTAAAGTTGCATTTACGGTGAAGTTTTTAGTGATGGATCCTGGGTATAATTTGGAAAATTTAGCGAAGATTAAAGAAAATGCGAAACATTTAGATATTCCTATTACGATTAAACAGACTGATATTTTTAATGTCGTGCATGGTATGGAAAAGAATGCATGTTATCTTTGTGCAAGAATGCGTAGAGGGTATTTATATCGTTTTGCAAAAGAGATGGGTTGTAATAAAATTGCTTTAGGACATCATTTTGATGATGTGATTGAAACAGTGATGTTGAATATTTTTTATGCAGGAGAAATTAGAACGATGATGCCTAAACTACATAGTGATAATTTTGCTGGAATGCAGTTGATTCGCCCTTTGTATAAAGTTAAAGAAAAGAATATTATACGGTGGATGGAAAATGCCCAACTCTCTTTTTTACAATGTGCTTGTCGTTTTAGTGAACAGATTGAAAAGGAAAAAGGACAGAAGGAAAAAACGAGTAAACGAGATGAAGTGAAACAGTTGATTAAAACGTATCGTGAATTAAATCCAGAGGCAGATGATAATATTTTTAGAGCGATGAATAATGTGAATATTGATAAAGTGATTGCCTATAAAAAACGTGGTGAAAAAGTACATTTCTTAGAGGATTATGATAAGGAAGAAAATAAATAATGATAGAATAGAACATTTTTTTGCAATATTGACATAAGAATTTATGAATTACACCTTTCTGTGTTGAAACTTCTACGTTTACGTTGTATCATTAATATGTGAGTGAGAATTAGGAGGAAAACACATGAAAGTTATAGTATGTAAAGATTATGCTGAAGTGAGTGCGAAAGCATATGAAGTGATGAAAGAAGTGGTTACTTCAAAAGCGAATCCAGTATTAGGATTGGCAACAGGATCAAGTCCAATTGGGTTATATGAAAATATGATTAAAGATCATAAGGAAAATGGTATTAGTTATGCCAATGCAGTGAGCTTTAACTTAGATGAATATGTAGGGATTGATCGTCATCATGAACAAAGCTACTACACATTTATGCATGAAAATTTATTTAAAGGGATCGATATTAAAGAAGAAAATGTTCATTTACCTTATGGAAACACGAAAAAAGAATGTGATGAATATGAAGCTGCAATGGAAGGGTACCATGTAGATGTACAAGTATTAGGAATTGGTGGAAATGGACATATCGGGTTTAATGAACCAGGGACATCTTTTACTTCAACAACACATATTGTCGATTTACAGGAAAGAACAATTGCAGATAATGCACGTTTCTTTAATAATGATATGAACCTTGTGCCAAAGCAAGCGATCACAATGGGGATTGCAACAATTATGAAAGCTGGGAAAATCTTATTAGTAGCGAGTGGGGCAAATAAAGCAGATGCGGTTGCTGGTTTAGTGAATGGACCTATTACGGAAGATTTACCTGATTCCATCTTACAAAAGCACAATGATGTTGTAGTTATCGTAGATGAAGCTGCAGCGTCTAAATTAAAATAATGAATAAGTGGAGTAAAATCCACTTTTTTTGTTTTGTAGATGTAAAACAAGTAAGTGCATGATAAAATAGTAAAGATAACGGGGGAGCGTATATGAGTGTAAAATTAATTGTTATGGATATGGATGGGACATTACTTACTAGTGAAAAGAAGATTAGTGAGCGAACAAGAAAAACATTAATTGAATATGAACAACAAGGGACAAAACTAGTTTTAGCAAGTGGGCGAGTAAAAGCTAGGTTAGATGAATTTGCACATATGTTAAAGATGGATCAATTTGGTGGGTATTTAATTGAGGCGAATGGTAGTTGTTTATATGATTATCATACAAAGCAAAGAAGTATTATTCGTGAGATGAGCTATGAAGAGGCAGATGAAATTTTTCATTTTATCAAAAATCGTTTTCCACATAATGAAATCATGGTTATGGCAGATGTTAATGCCTATGTTTATTTGCCTAAAGGAGTAAGTGAAAGTAGTTATTTTAATGCGAATAATATGGAGAGTTTAAAAAATCGAGAAATTTTTTATATTCAAAATGTATATGAGATCAAAGAACGATTTTTTAAGGTTTGTACATATGATAGCCCTGAAAAGATTATTGCCGTTAATGAAGTAGTAAAACAAGGGTTGCATCATAAGTATTGGAGTGGTAGAACAATGCCGTTTTGGTTAGAAGTCATACCAAAGGAAATTAGTAAAGGAAATTCTTTGCAAGTATTAATAGATAAATTGGCGATTGATAAACAAGATGTCTATGCTTTTGGTGATGGAGAAAATGATATTAGTATGTTAGAAATGGTGAATGGGATTGCGATGCAAAATGCGATTAGCAGTGTGAAAGAGGTATGTCAATACCATACATTAAGCAATGATGAAGATGGAATTGCAAGTTTTTTGGAAACGATTAAAGTAAAAATGAAATAATGATTGCATGAAACAAGTGATGAACAGGGAGTGAAATTAGTAAATTTCCAGCATAGAACACTGTGAAAATACTAAAAATATTGTAAAAGAAAGGTAAATGAGTTAGAATAAGTGAGAGAATTAAGGTTCTTTATGACAAAAGGAGAAATGTATGAAAAGCGTTTTTTTTGTGATAAAAGAAAATGTGGTCAATTTTTATCGGGTTATTTCCATTGCAAAATATGAATTGATGGCGGATATGAGGGATACAAAACTAGGGATTATTTGGACATTTTTAAATCCGATGATCCAACTTTTTACGTTCTGGATCGTATTTGGCATTGGTTTGCGTAATGGGAAATCCGTTGGTAATATTAGCTTTTTACCTTGGATGATTGTGGGTATGACAGTATGGTTTTTTATTAGTCCTTGTATTACACAAGGGGTTGGCTGTATTTATTCAAAACGTAATATTATTACGAAGATGAAATTTCCTGTCAGTATTTTACCAACCACCGTTGTAATGAAGGAATTGTTCAACCACGCTTGTTTTTTAGCGTTGATAGTTGCAATCTTAATTGTACGGGGGCATGTTCCTAATTTACATTGGTTTGGTGTTTTTTATTATATGTTTTGTGCAGTGTGTTTTTGTATTGCCTTAAATATGATTACAAGTGTATTAAATATGTTTACAAGAGATGTTTCAAAGCTGGTGAAAGCGTGTATGCGTATGTTAATGTATTTAACACCTATTTTATGGACACTCGACACATTTCATGGACACCCAATGCTTGTTAATATTTTTAAGTTGAATCCTCTATATTATATTGTGGAGGGGTATCGTGGTGCGTTATTCTTCCAAGATGGTTTCTATAATCACCCTGCACAGACAATGTACTTTTGGAGTGTTGTTTTTGTGATGTTTGTCATTGGTAGTATCCTTATGTATAAATTTAAGAGTAAATTTATTGATATGATGTAAGAGAGGTCTGTTGTGGAAAAAGAAATCGCAGTAAAGTTCGACCATGTCGATAAAATATATAAATTAGATAGCAAGAAAAGAAAACGCTTTGAAAAGAAAAAGAGTTTTTATGCATTAAAAGATGTTTCCTTTGAGATTGAAAAGGGTTGTGTTGTTGGTATTTTAGGTAGTAATGGGAGTGGGAAAAGTACACTATCCAATATTCTAGCTGGTATTTCCATGCAAGATCATGGCAAGATTACCATTCATGGTGAACAGGCACTAATTGCCATTCAAGCAGGATTGAATACCCAGTTATCAGGGATTGAAAACATTCGTTTAAAAGGTGCTTTGTTAGGTTTATCCAAGAAAAAAATAGAAGCCATTACACAAGGTGTGATTGATTTTGCAGAGCTAGGAGAGTTTTTATACCAACCTGTAAAGAAATATTCAAGTGGAATGAAGTCGAGGCTAGGATTTTCTATTTCGATCTGTCTTGATCCAGAAATTATTATTGTCGATGAAGCATTATCAGTTGGAGATAAGGGATTTGCGGCGAAATGCTTAAAGAAGATGAATGAATTAAAAGCATCAGGAAAAACGATTTTCTTTATTTCCCATTCTATTTCACAAGTTCGTGGTTTTTGTGAGAAAGGCTTATGGATTGAAGGTGGTCGCTTAAGAGAATATGGCGATATTCAAGAAGTGGCGGATCACTATGAGGAATATATCGATAGCTTTAAGAAGATGAGTGCAAAAGAAGTAAAGCAGTTAAAAGCAGAAGTGTTTGAAAGCAGAATTTTAAAATAGGAGGATTTATGAAAAAAGTAATTACATATGGAACCTTTGATTTATTTCATGTAGGACATTTGAATTTATTAAAACGTGCAAAAGAATATGGGGATTATTTAATTGTCGCTGTTTCTAGTGATGAATTTAACTTAGGAAAAGGGAAGAAGTGTTTTGTGAGTGATCATGATCGTAAAGAGATTGTCGAAGCGATTCGCTATGTTGATGAAGTGATTTTAGAAACAAGTTGGGAACAGAAAATTGAAGATGTGAAAAAGTATGGCATTGATGTATTTGTTATTGGTGATGACTGGAAAGGGAAATTTGATTTCCTTAAAGACTATTGTGAAGTCGTTTATTTACCAAGAACAGAGGGGATTTCTACCACACAGATTAAAGAGGAATTAAAGAAATAATAGACAGGGGTACTAAAAATGAAAAAACTTAGTATATTAATTACTTTTCACCAATATAAAAACTATCTAAAAGAGTGTTTTCATGCTCTTAAGGATAGTTCTTTTATTGATTTTGAACTCATTTTAGTGCTTGATCAAGTAAGTGAAAAGATAGAGGATTTAATTAAACAATATCAAGAGGTGTTTGATCTTAAAGTAGTTATCCTAAAGAATGGACATGGTGTTGCTGCTGCACGCAATGAAGTAATCAAGGCGGCTAGTGGCGAGTTTGTTTATTTTTTAGATAGTGATGACTACCTTTTAGAAGATACGTTAGCAAATATTCATGCTTGTTTAGATTCACAAGTGGATATTGTATATGGGACAATGAACAATACTTGGAATAATAAAGCAAACTATTTAGAAAAGAAGTTAAAGAAGTTGTCTGAACTTGATGAAGAAGAAATGCAGATGAAAGAGGATAATAGAGAAGCACGTATTATGGAGTATGTGAGAGAAAATGTTCAGTATGGTGATGAACAAAAGATTCGTGGTATTTATCACTTAGTTAGAAAACGGAAAGGGTTTCGCTCCATAACAGTGTTAGGAAATGCTTATCGTAAAGCATTTCTTGAAGAAAACAATCTTACCTTTGATGAATCGCTTATTTATTATAGTGATCTTCCTTTTCTTTTACAGGCATGCGAAATGGCAAAGACACTAGTGTATGCGAAAGAGGCTATTTATGTGAAAAGAAAACATAATGATCCTATCAATTATCCAGCGTTAAGACAAATAGAAGATGACAATCGCTTTTATGATAGAATGCAAGCGTTTGTTAGAAGTAGAGCTTTGCTTGATGATCAAGGATTAGTACGTTATTTACTAGATCGTAAGATTATTACTTACTATTTATATAATTTTGCTAGAAGGCTTAGAAGAAGTGAAAATCCTTTATGGCGAAATGAATATTTTAATGCATTAAGTGATGTAGTGATTCATACTAGAGAAGATGTGTTGTTTAGATTAAAGCGTTGGCAAAGAAAAATGGTGGTTGCCTTACAAAACAAGGATTTAACAAAGGTATGGAAATTAGTGCGTTTCCGTTTAGCAAAAATTAAATTTAAAAAGATGTTAAAAAATAAGAATGTGTTTTATAAGTTAGCGTACTATCATATTTTCTTGAAGAAACCTTTATTAGATAATGTGATCGTGTTTGAAACATTTACAGGGAAAAACTATGCAGATAGCCCTAAATATATTTATGAGTATTTAGCTCAACATTATTCGAATCAATTTAAATTTGTGTGGGTATTGAACACAAAAACAAAACCAGCGTATGATGGGATTAAAGTTCGCCGTTTTTCCTTTCGTTATGCCTATTATCTAGCAAGAGCGAAATACTTAGTGTTTAATGCACGTCAACCTTTGTGGTTTAGAAAGCGTGAAGGACAAATATTTTTAGAAACATGGCATGGAACACCACTAAAATGTTTAGTGTTCGATCAAGAAGAAGTAACCGCTGCTTCACCAAAATATAAGAAAGAATTTTATAAGCAAAGAAAAGATTGGGATTATTTAATCTCGGCTAATGATTTTTCCACAGAAACATTAAAACGTTGTTTTATGTTTGAAGGGGAAATGCTTGCTTATGGCTATCCTCGTAATGATATTTTATACGCAGAAGATAAAGAGGAAAAGGCAATTGCAATTAAAAAGAAATTGAATATTCCTTTGGATAAAAAAACAATCCTGTATGCACCAACATGGCGTGATGATGAGTTTTATGGGAAAGGACAGTATAAATTTACGTTACGTTTAGATTTAGCTTTATTGCGTGAACGTTTAAAAGATGAATATGTGATTTTATTAAGAACGCATCAATATATTGCCGATGCATTAGATATTAGTGGACTTGAAGGGTTTGCATATAATGTGAGCAAGTATGATGATATTTCTGAACTGTATTTGATTAGTGATATTTGTATTACTGATTATTCTAGTGTTTTCTTTGATTATGCGAATTTAAAAAGACCAATTTTATTTTATACGTATGATATTGAAAAGTATAAGAATCAGTTGCGTGGTTTCTATATTGATATGGAAAAGGAAGTCCCTGGTCCCTTATTGTATACAAGTGAAGAAGTTGTGAAGGCAATTGAAAATATTGAACAGGTGAATGAGCAATATGCAAAACGCTATCAAGATTTTTATGATCGTTTCTGTCATTTAGATGATGGGAATGCATCAAAGAAAGTAGTGGAAAGAGTGTTTTTAAAGCAAAAGTAAAGGAGTGAAGAGCATGGTAAATAAGATTAAGCAATGTTTAGGTAAAATAATTCGTTACTTATATAAAATAACGTATCGTTTGATTCCTTGTGATGATAAAACTATGCTCTTTATCTCGTTTCATGGAAAAGGGTTTTCTGATAATCCCAAAGCAATCTATTTGTATTTAAAACAACAGCAAGAATTTAGTGATTATAAATTTGTATGGGCGATTAAAAAGCACAAACAAAAACAGATTGAAATAGAAGGGGCAAAAATAATCGAGTATTTTAGTATTCCTTATTTCTTCTATTTAGCAAGAAGTAAATATTGGATTGTGAATTGTAAATTACCTGCGTATGTACTGAAAAAGAAAACGCAGATTTATTTGCAGACGTGGCATGGAACCCCATTAAAACGTTTAGCACACGATATTGAGGTGGATCGCAATACAACCTTTTATCGCTCTAAAATGTCGGCGGCTGAAATGTATCATACTTATGATGTCGATGTGGCAAAGTACAACTATATGATTTCCCCTAATCCTTTTTGTACAAAAGTGTTTCAAAGTGCCTTTCAAATTAATCGTGAGCGTTTAATTGAAACAGGCTATCCGAGAAATGATATTTTAGTGAATACAAGTGAAAAACAAATTGAGAAGTTAAAAGCGAGTTATGGACTTCCTCGTGATAAAAAGGTGATCCTATATGCACCAACATGGCGTGATAACACATATTGTGCAAAGGGATATACCTTTACTTTAAACGTTGACTTTAAAAAATGGCAAGAGCGTTTAGGCGATGAATATGTGGTTATCTTTAAACCGCATTATCTAATTGTGAATGATTTTGATATGCGTGAATATGCAGGGTTTGTCTATGAAATCAGTGCCGAAAAAGATATTGCAGAACTATATTTAATCAGTGATATACTAGTGAGTGATTATTCCAGTGTCTTTTTCGATTATGCTATCTTAAATCGACCTATTTACTTCTATATGTTTGATATGGTGGAATACGCTGAACAATTACGAGGGTTTTATTTTGATATTCATCGTGAATTACCAGGGGAAGTTGTGGAAGAGGAAACAGCTTTATTGGACAAAATAGTGAGTAAACGTTATGATTATGATAAATTAAAGAAGTTTAATGAACGCTTTAACCAATGGCATGATGGTACTTGTGCGAAAAAAGTAAGTGCGATACTCTTTAATCAGTAAAGAAAGGAAAGGTGTGTATGAAACTTAAAAAATTAATTGTCTTTTGTATTCTAAGTATTTGTCGCATCTTTTTAGTATTTACTAAAGTAGATGATCAAAAGATTACCTTTATCTCCTTAGAGGCAGATCAGCTAATGGGTGATTTTAAAATCATTTCTGATGCATTAGAAAAACAAAACAAGTATCATTTAAATTATATTTTAGTGAAGTTTGAAAAAAGTTTAAAAGGGAATTTCGCATATTTTCTTTCTTGTATTAAACAACTATTTGCCATTAATACGAGTCGTTTAGTTATTTTAGACTATAATAATTATGTTGTTTCTAATTTTAAACGTAACGAGGTAAAGG
>SAAR01000735.1 GCA_009916335.1 Erysipelotrichia bacterium
AACTGTTTTTAAGACTTCCGGATTGTTAATTCGATAAATAGTGATATTATTCGTAGATAAATCAGTAAATTTATCTAGATTTACCTTTGAGGGAACTTTGATCCATTCTGGAGTACCAGCATCATCTACAAGTGCTATACTACCCACAGCAGCTTCTTCACCTTTTTGTTCTACATAACCGTTAGAGGCCGAAGTTTTGGTCGGTTGATCCGAACTATTTGTTTTCGTATGATCAGTAGGAATAAGTGAATTTCTTAAGGCATAAGCCCCTGCTCCTATAAGGGTAATAAAAATTAAGATAGGTATAATTATAACCCAAATATTCTTTTTTTTCTTTTTTTTTCGTTCCAATTTTTCCTCCAAAATTGTTGTTTAGTCACGATCAAATCTAAACTTTTCGAATGTATGTAAATCACGTACAAAACGTATGTTAAAATATGTCCTTACATCATCATAATTAGTTGCTGTTACAACAACCGATTTCCTTAAGCGCAATAACTGCAGCTCTCATTGCAAGCAAATTCAAATCTCAATTTGTCAAAAAAACTCTAATTTTCTATCTACTACTGAACTAAATTTAATTCACTTCTTCTGGAATAATATCAAAAGTAATAACTATAATTTTTACTTATTTCGCTATAACACATTTGGTCTAGGTAATATAATGAAGTTAGAGTAATTTAGTGATATCCTAGTGATCACTAAATTATATACAAAATATAAAAAACATTGCGTAGTCTGATATTATTCTTACATCTTAGACTGGGAATTGTATAATTTAGACAAAGTAAAAAGTCATGCAAAAACGATATTCAAAAGAATTTAAAGAAACCCTGGTCGAGTCCTACCACTCAGAACGATTCATCACTCAGCTTTCTAAAGAGTATGACCTCTACTCCAAGTTTAATGAAATCTATGTCTCAAAAGTAGATGAAATGTAATTAAAAAGACACCGGCCAAAGTTAAGGAAGAACAAGTCATCTATAGAGTGCCTAAGATTCTCACCTCTTGCTTAAACATGGAAAAAAACAGTTTAAAACTGGTACAAAAGTTAATGAAGCAACTTCAACTATATTCTGTGGTCATAAAAAAATTTAAACCAGGATATTCATATATGATCCTGTTAACCGAAAGAATATCATACATACTTACCCGACAGAAAAAAATAAGGTTTGGTCAACCGATATTCCTTACAAGACCACTCTTCGGAGGGTGGTGTCATCTCTCAACTATTATAAATCGTTATGCTAAAAAAATCATTGCTTGGAATTTGGGTAAGCGAATGACTGAGGAACTACTGCAAAAAAATTGAAGCAGCCTATCAGAGTATTTTTTGGTACATTGAAACGTTTTATCAAGACGAATTCATCAAAGTTTAGGATATCTTACCCCCAATTAATTTGAAAAAGTGATAGCTTAAAAAATATATTAAAATTATACACTCTTGACTCTAAGGACTTGGCTTAACATCACACAGTAGATATACTTGTATCTAATTAATATATTATACAATATAAAATCTTTTAATGCAAGTGAAGGTATGGGTTTC
>SAAR01000736.1 GCA_009916335.1 Erysipelotrichia bacterium
ATAATGCACAGAGTACACTTACATGTAACTCTTTTTCTCTGGTTGCTTTAAGCGTTTGGAACTATATAATTAGATAGAATTTAACCTAATATCTATTTTTAATTTATACAAGGATTTGTGAATGGATCTTGAGCGATTAAATCTTCTTTTTAAAGCAGCAGGCATTACTAAAAAAGAGTTAGCCAAACTGCTTGATATCAATGCACAAAGTATTTATGCATGGGAATCCACACAAAATGCTCCCTATTGGATTTGGAGCTGGTTAGAAAATTATGCTAAGGCTAGAATGTTTGATAGGATGATGGAGTTAGGAAAAACATTACAGGAAAGCACAGGTGTGGGAGGGAATGTCAATACTCTCCTCTTTGTAAAAAATAACTGTTCAAAGGAAAGAAAAAAATGTTGAAAAAGTTATGCTTCTTTAAAAAACTCCTCAATGCCAACATCGAATAATTTAGAGAGTTTAAAAAGATGTGAGAGATTAAAATGCTTTCCATGAGCATTGTTTTCCATATTGGCATAAAAGCCAGGAGCTTTTTGCCCAATCGAGAGGGCAACTTCAAGTTGGCTCATCTTTTTTTCTTTGCGAAGTCGTTTAACATTATTGGCAATCGTTTGAAAAAATGCTTCTTCCTCTTCAATCGTTACAATATTGGGAATATTTAACATTTTTATCCCTATAGATAATTTTTCTATAAGGTTAGTTTGATTATAGTTTTCCTTCAATCCTCTATAGAAATGCTTTCTATAGGAATATATTTGAGCTTATAGTGTTTCCTTCAAATATTATTTTTATGTCAGTCATTGAGAGTGATTTATATTAATTTTTTACATAAGGATACATATGAAAACGTGGGGGCATGTTCTTTCTTTGAGTATGGCAGTTCTTTTAAGCGGTTGTGCTTCAAGTTATTCAGACAGTGGTACTTTTATTCCTAGTCCAAAAGACGTAGGTAATATGTTCGCAAAAAAAGAGACACCTCAAGAGTTAATTGCAAACAGTCAAGATAAAGAGCTTACAAAAGCATTTGTAGAGGGTAAATTTGCGAAAGTTACCAGTATCAGTGCAGCACCTTCGGGTATCATGATGGAGTCTAAACGTTTGTATGAAACAGATAGTTTTATTTATCTCAGCAAAGCACGTCAATTTTATCGAAATCTCGCGGCTGATTTTTTACAAGACGATATCGCCAAAGCCTACACTGATACGATTCAAAAAAGAGGCAATGGGTATCGCATTTACAATGGCGAGGGTAATCAAGCACTTTTAAAAGCGTATGTAGGTGGAACGTTAAGACAGAATACTAAAACAGAAATTTATATGTTTGATTCTGACTTTGCTATTGTTGAATATAACAAAGCAGGCGAAAAAGTAAGTGCCCTGATTCGTCAAGCGAGAATTGAGCCAAGTCAATTAGGTGCAGCTATGGGGCATAATGACCCAGCGGTTACTATTCATCAAAACCAAATCTTATTGTTTGAGAGCGAATTGAAAAAAGTAGCCCTTAATTTAAACAATGCCACGTTGGAAAACAACCTCTATAAGAG
>SAAR01000737.1 GCA_009916335.1 Erysipelotrichia bacterium
CCCATATACGGACGCAATTCAGATAGTAGGACGATTCAGAAATGGAGTCTCGTCAATTACCTATATAAGTAATACTAAAAAAGGATTACCCCAAAGAAGCAAAGAGGAGATAAAAGGTTATCTTATTTGCAGCAAGGAGATATATCGAACAATGAAGAACTTTTATGATTGTGCAACAGACAGGGCTTCCCGTGATGCTTATCGTGCTGCATTGGAAAGTCTTCCTTTCAATAGGATGCTTGATAGGAACGGGAGAGAGAATTGGTTTGCAATAGACAACTACATGGATGAGGAATTGATGAAAAATTATTTCCATGATGAAAATTCTCTATATAAAGCATACGATAACTGTGATTCTTTTATTGTTTATCATGCGGGCTACTATTGTCCGTTGGGTGATAGCGAGCGGTTAAAGAGGGAAAATAAATCTCAATCCATTAAAGACAAGCGTAAAGAGATAGTCCGCCAGTTGGAGATGTTGGGAGATTGTGTTACTGAAATGGAACTGGAATACAAGCGGGATTTAATTGCGGCTGATTCATTTATTGTTGAAGCTTATGATACGGTAGGTAAAGAAGTGATTGAAAAACTCAAATATTCCAAGAAGAAAATCACGGAAGCCATGATACAGAAGCAATACAGCGAGAAGGCAACCGGAACGGAGGTAATTCGCTTAATAAAGAACTCATTTACTGTTGGTCAAAAATACACTCGTAAATATACCAAAGAAGAAATAAAGAGAATTTATGCTCTATTGAATATACATCCCCCTAAAGCCATAACAAGTAAGACTATATGCGATTTTTTTATGGTGTCCGAATGTAAAATCAAAGGTGAAAGATGTTATTTGCTGATTGAAGAAATATTATAATGTGAAGGACATTTTTACCGGAAAAATACTTTTATAGACCCTGTTCGAAAAATGTTCCTCATCTTGAAGTGACAGGCTAAAAGATTTGGCTTAGTAAACAGAAAAGAAATTTATTCATTATTTTTTTGCGATGTTGTTTTCATAGTTCACCATATTCTCGCTGTATGAATACTTCTAGTCGATTTTTTCAGTTTGTGGTACTAGTATTAGGTCACTCCCTAAAAACTTAGTACCTTTGTATCAATATATTACAAATAGTATATAAGATAACACAGGCACAAAAGATACACTATTTTATCACCATTTTTTATTTAAAACAGTACTATGCAAACATTCACCTATGAAGAAATCAGAGAAAAAGCACTAAAACAAGGAATTACAGATAACAGGCTTAGAGTTGGCTTATGGGCTAGCTCAAATGGCTATATTAAAAGCAAAAGAAAGATACAAGGGAAAGTCTATACGATTTATTTTGCACCACAACATTAATTAGATTCAGATACATCATTTATAAAATAAACCAATGACCTATGATTATTCATATTCCTACGGGAAAGCGATTCAATAATCGAAAAGAAGCAAAGATTTACTTTGGTAGTGCTTATTACTACAAGATAGAAAAAGAGAAGAAAGATTTACTATTTATAAACAATATTCAATCCGCTACTAATGAATA
>SAAR01000738.1 GCA_009916335.1 Erysipelotrichia bacterium
AGCTTTTTTGGCCAATAATTAGCCGATGAGCTCGTAGGAATCGTCCTTCGCGAGTATAAAAATTACTCACAAAAGCAATTGCGCATCAGTTTGCAAACTGTGCGCTATTTTTGGTAATAGTATGGCAATAATGCCAGAAAATGCCAACTTTAAACCTTTTACCTTTTAAATAATCCAAATCAACCTTAGTTTTTAAAACTTAATTTCGTTTATCATTATTAGAATGTTAAATAAAATTTAATTAAAACCAAAACAATAACTTCATTTCAATGCAAATCAAAGAAAAGAAATTTTTACAATTTAATCCAACAAACAACATTAAATTCGTTAGAACGCACAAATCTCCCAGAAATCGCATGCATATCATGCGTAAAACAATAAATGCTTTAGCATTTGTGGAACTTTCCAATTCATGGGGCGAATAGGAAAAGTATCCGAACATTTAGCATCCACCACGCTTAAAATGCTAATAATTTAACTTCTTTGTCACGGTATAATTGGCGGACCATGGAAACAAGCAGAACATGCGAGAATGGAACAGTTTGCTTATTAATTCGGTACGTTCAAAAACGCTTTTAATTATGTTGAGAGAAAATTAAACAAGAAACCAAGCCCGTCAGAACAAGAAGCAGAAAGACGGATTTTGGCTCACTAACAGCCAAAATCACAGATTATCAGAGAAAACGCATTGTCTAAAATATTTTATGACAATTAATTGATGCTTAAGAATATCGAAATCAACCAAACAATTCATTGCCAATTTTGCAGTCTTGATTGCGCAGGCTCACAGAGCTATCATCAGCATATCTGCCATGAAATCGCAATGCCTTCAGGATAAGACTTTTACGAAACGAGTTAGGGACACGCAAACCACGGATTCCACCAGTTTTACAACGAAAGTCACATGGAGATGAAAGACAAAATTAAATTCCTTCAATGTCACAGCTGTCGCATCATTTGTTCAACAATTGAACAGAGAATAGTACACAACTTAACGAACCCAAATTGCGATTTGGGGACATTCGGGAAAGATATCATATTGTTACAATCACAAAACTAAACTAACATAAGTAGTTAAGAACTAGAAATTGAACAGAAAGCCATTCATATGTTAAATTGCTACTTAGAGAACAGATTAGAAAATTTAGAAGAGTGTTATCAATACTTCTCTAAATTACCAGACCAAATAACTAAAAACCTGAAACCTGAATCAGAAGAAATTGAGTTATTTTGCTCTATGAAATCATTTATCACAGAAGAGCTGAATATAGAAAGGTATGCACGAGTTATCTTGGAGAAATGCAAACTGCAAGGGATTAGATTCGATTAGCGTGTTTTTTGCGCAACAACTTATGGCATTAACAATATGATCAAACACAAGGAACTATAATCCGAAATAATAAAATGCAGAATCAATATGCTCGAACAACATATTGAACCAAAATGTTACTTCAAGAATTAAGATCATAATGATGACGCATCAAACTAAGCAGCTTTAGAATTAGTACAACTTCAAAATGTGTTACAACAAATCGAGTCAAAAG
>SAAR01000739.1 GCA_009916335.1 Erysipelotrichia bacterium
ACTTTCAGCACCTATTATAGTTACACCATCAAATGCCGGAACAGATTCATAGTTTAAATGTAAATCAGCTAATTTCCGACCAGCTTTACTGAATGCCCAAAACTCACGTACATCTTCCAATAAAGGTAACCGAGGTAACATTTTCCTTAAATCGTTGGCAAAGATTTCACGATATTCTGGACTATGTAAAAAACCATACACATAATAGAATATGTCTTCTTTGGTTACATTTTTACCGTACTGTTTTTGGGCTCGCTCAAAGATAAAATTACTTATACCATCTCGACGTATATATTCAGAATCGCCATTTTCATCAGTATCGAAAATTGACCTTTGTACAATTTTACGTTCTTCAAAATAGTATAGAGGAAAAACCTGAGTATCACCTGATAAATGGTAATCTCCGATACAATCGGACATCAATACAGACAACCCTTTGTGGCTACCAGTAGAAGAAAGTGTAATTACTAAGTTCTTATGAATTTCAGTTGGGAATATTTGTAACCAAAGTCCGGGACTCTCAATGAAGTTTCTATCGTAATATAAAAATTCTTTTGTATACGGACGATACAAACATTTCTTTAGATATTCATTTTTAAATGAATGTTTCAAGCCATTTTTAATGTCTTTTCTGATAGCTCTAGTCCAACTTATTTTAATAGGATCGGTATCAATAAATTTTTCAATAGTTAATTGCGGATTTAATTCTATTTCAGAAGCAAATAATGAGCATTGATCATTGTAAAAATCAATCATTGATTTCATTTTATAAGATAAATACTGCTTTGAAAAATTCAAAACCCATGCATCACGTCCTGTTGCAACACCAACAATATTTGCTAAAAAGTATGAATTTGTTTTACTATCAAATTTCTTTAATGGAGCAATAGGAATATATGAGCTAAAAGCATCATTCCGTTGGCTTAACCAATCCCCGTGCTCATTGGGACTAAGCTCAACAAATTTCATTTTCTCATTAATAATTGAATGAAAGTCTTTAATTATCGAAAGTTTCTCTTCTCGACTTAGATAATCACCAATATCATGATAAAAGATTTTTGCAGTCTTGTTTTTGGACTCCGGATTCTTCACCAATAAAGTAATTGCAATAGGAGTTCGGGATCCTGAGCCAAATATTTTACCACCTTCTTTACGACTTAATTCACCACTTGTACGTTGGTTGCCTCTTAAATTGAAAATATAAATGGAAGTAAATTCTTTTTCAAGACATTTCCGGAAACCATCTGTACTATTACCATCCAACCATGCTCCATTTGAGACAAATGAAATGATACCACCTGTTTTATCTAAACGGTCTGTACTCCATCGGAATGCTTTTATATATGCATCATATAATGATTTATTAAGTCCAGCAGAAGATGCTGCAGCATAAGTCTTTGCTATTTTTGCGTCAAGCTTCTGGTAACTTTGATTTTGAGCATTATCGTTTGCCGATTTTTGACCTATAGAATAAGGAGGATTTCCAATTATTACTCGTAAAGGAGCATTCTTTTGTTTTTCAACACGGTCAGAGTTTTGAGG
>SAAR01000740.1 GCA_009916335.1 Erysipelotrichia bacterium
GTCTTAGGTACTTCTAAATCTTCTAAGTATTGATCAAAGAACTGCGTTAAATTCACTTTCCCTTCTACCTCATATGTATGAAGTCCTATTTCGATTACATGATCAGGCAATGTATCGTATTCATCATAAATTTCACCAACGATTTCTTCAATAATATCCTCAAGTGTTACAATACCAACAAAATTATCAATCTTAGCACTTTCTGTTACAATTGCCATATGTATTCTACTTTTTTGTAAATCCTGTAATGCTTCAGGCAATTTTTTACGTTGCGATACAAAAATAGGTTCACTCATAATATCACTTATATTTACTTTGCTGTTATTTAATAAAGCATCAAACACATCACGAACATGAATTACACCGACAACCTTTAATGTTTCATGTGAGATGACAGGAAATCTTGATAACTTGTACTTCTTTAACATAGAAGTTAAATCCTCATACGGTGCATTATCATAAATCCAAATGACATCATCTCTAGCAACCATGACATCACGAATAGAAGTATCATCAAATTCAATGACATTTTCAATCAGTTCTCTTTCATCTTGTTCAAGTTCTCCTTCTTGTTCAATTGTATTAACAATTTCAAGAAGTTCATCTTCTGTCGCTGTTACTTTCTCTACATCGCTACTTTCTTCCCATTTACTTTGTGCCCCAACCACAATACTTGTAATCGGTTTAAAAACAAACATCAACAACTTCATTGCTCTAGCCATTGCCATAGCAACACTTTCTGGTCTTGATTTTGCCATTACCTTTGGTGTAATTTCACCAAACACTAAAATCATAACCGTCATTACTGCAGTTGCAACAGCAACCCCAGCAGTGCCAAATAACGTTGTAAATAAATCCGTCGCAATCGCAGTTGCTAAAATATTAACAATATTGTTACCAATTAAAATCGTTGTAATCGCTGCTGTTCCTTGCTTATAAATATCATAGGCAACGATTGCTTTGCTATTACCTTCTTTTGCCATATTTTTCAAACGAATCCCATTCACACTTGTAAACGCTGTTTCCGTTGAAGAAAAACAGGCAGACAAGGCAACTAAAACAAGTAATACAATTAATAAAACGAGCTCATGACTATCCAAAATTTACCACTCCCTATAAAACTTTTCGCTTGTAGTCAAAACTTTTTCTTTTTTATGTCTAAATAACTTAGAAATGAAAGCAATGATAAAGATTAATGGCACACTTGCCATAAGAAACAACGATATAATATCATTCAAATTTTCAATCATCGAATCACCTCTTGTTTGTTATTATATAATAATTGCATTCATTTATCAATTAAGGCGTTTTTTTCACATAATTTTCTATGTTATCCCTGCTTTTTTTCTTTATTAAAAAGAATTTGTTTAACCATTCTTTTTTTAACCAACAAAAAAACAATAAACAGTTAAAAACCCATAGAAATTTACAACCGAGAGCGAAAAGCCCATACCTTTAGGGGTGGGATGGATAGCTCTTTTGTTTATATTTTAATGCCTGTTTTTGTTCGCTGTTGATAAAAAAATGATATACTAGAAATA
>SAAR01000741.1 GCA_009916335.1 Erysipelotrichia bacterium
GGATAAAAAAGTATGTTTTGTTTTCAAGTGCTCGTAAATGGTATCCCGCTAAATCATCCCATCGTTTTACGATGACGATTTGATAAGGAATCACAGCTTTATCCTTCTTGCCCAATGTTACTTCTATCTCTGCGGCCCATTTGGAAACCAAATGCGATGGACACATGATAAACGTTTTAAAAGGCTTGATAGGATTTTTTTTAAAGCCTTGGCATACCAATGTAATGAGATAAGCAATACTAATCCCAGAGATTGTCTTGCCTGTGCCCATTTCTGCACTTATAATTAGGTTGTCATTATTTTTTAAATGTTCACTACTGGCCGCAATCAAGCGAGCTTGTCTTGGGAAGGGTGCTCTTTTTAAATTAGCAAGAGCCTTCATCTGAGAAATATAATTCTCTGGATTATTTAGCCCTTGAAATTTTGGCTGAACAATTCTGCTAATTGCACCCGAAAGTACACTTGCTTTATTTTTTACCAAATCCGCAAAACTTGCAGTGACAATGTTACTGCTCATAATTTTCTCCTTCTTTAAAAAAGGACATACCTATCCCCAAGGGGATCAAGTATCCCCTTTAGGGTTAGGCTCTTAATGAGCAAACTTTGTTTAATCTAAGAAATAATGGAACTGAGAGTGTTTATCGTCATCATTCAAAATCTCATACGAATGTCGCATGATAAAATTAAACAAATCAAAAAACTCTTGAGCTTCAGGTCTTTCATCCTCATAGAGTTTAAAACCAAAATTGTTTAATGCGAAAGCAAAAATAGCTAAACTAAACGTTTTACTATCCATATTCCCCTCGTCATAACCATTAATACTATTTATGATCTCATACTCTGTATTGTCGTTAAGTTCAAGATAAAAACCACTCTCATCATTTTCTACTATTTTTGATTCCCAATAACCGCCATTGTAGTTCCCACTAAAGTGACGTGCTACATTGTATAAATATTGCTCAAATTGGAAACCAATTATTTTATGTTTAGCGCAAAATGTTTCAAAATTCATCTTATGCCTCCAATGCACTAATATATGCTATATTCGTTTGAATAAATACTGTGCGCTTCAGATCATCTTCCTTAAGCGCTAAGAGTACACTTTCGCCCTCTTCAATAGCATGTTTTTCACCATAGAATCCGTAGCAGCTATCAACGATCTCATCTTCCTCGTCAAGAATTTGGTATCCATAAACTTCGCCTGAAATATATGCATCCCACGTTTCATCTACAAAACATTCCATGCTCTCACGAGCTTTTATTCTTAACTCGGAAGTGAGTCTTTTGCCACCGAATGCTTCAAGAATTTGTTCTCTTGTAGCATACAAATAGCCAAATACTCCAGAATCCCAATGACATCCAAAAGGTTTTGTACTAATAGTATCTCCACTGTGTGAGTACATATACACCTTCACCCAGACGTATTTTTGTTTTTCCAGGAATGCTTCGATTTCGTCAAGACTGTCGAAGTCATCTTGAGAAAAGCTATTGTTGGCATTATCGTAGATGGTTTTGAATTTGCTTTCTGTGTAATAGCGTCT